>JAIEIQ010000288.1 GCA_029065305.1 Oscillospiraceae bacterium | reverse complement strand
GAACAAAGGGCAGGCCCTCCGTCATGGCGGGGCACAGATCAGAGGTTGCGTCGGTAAACAGCTGGTAACTCATAAAAATCTCCTTTTGATAATGAATTCAACCGACTTTTAGACTTTTCTCCATAATCTCATAGAACAACTTGACATTATTTTCTAATTCAATGATTCCATGACCCGTTGTTTTATACCCTCTATGCTCGTAAATCCGAACAGCGGGGAGCGACGCTTCTAAAACAGCGGTGTCATATTTTTTCATAATTTCTGCTTCTAAACACTCCATAATATATGAGCCGTATCCCTGATTTTGGCAAGCCGGCAATACATACAGCCCCGTAATATGGTTTTCATAAAAACAGCCTGTCCCAACAATTGCATCCGCTGCTTTCAAAACACCCATATTTCCTGACGCAATACCATCCAAAATATGCTCTTTGCTGTGGTGATTGCAAAAGAAGTCAACTACCTCTTGGGGATAGTATTGGGGATATACCGTCTTAATCGTTGTGTGCAGAATATTATAGATGGTATCTGCCATTTCAGCCGTTGCCGCTATATAGTTCATTTCCGCATCTCCATTTTTACAGGTAGGGGTGGGTATAGGGCGCGGGCTCCGGGCCGCAGTAGAGGCCGAAGGCGTCGCAGATCCAGTAGGTATCCCCCACCTTTACCCGGCACCACTGGTGGGAATACTGGTTCTCGTTGACATGCTCATAGGGGATGCCCAGAATATTCAGGCACAGCCCCGTGGCCCGGGTACACCCGGCGCAGGAGGCGGAACCCAGAACGAAGTAGCCATAGGGGTCGTTGTAGTGCTCCGTCTCCATGGAGTAGGACATCCCCTGATCGAAAAGCTCCCGGATGGAGGAGGCGATGCCGTAGAGCTGGTCCTCCAGGGACATTCCGGCATAGGGCGCCACCATCTCCACCGCCTTGTTATAAGCCTGGGTAAACTCCGCGTCGGTACACTTCTTCTGGAGGCTCTTCAGGCTGTCCAAGTCCTTCATGGGAACCGGCGTAAAGCCCGCAGGCACACTGGGCACACTGGGCACACTGGGGGCGCTGGGGGCGCTGGGCGCACTGCCAGCGGCGGCGATATACAGTACGGACCAGAAATCCTGATAGCCGCCGTATCCGCTGTCAGTGTAGGTATACCCGGCGGCGACATGCGTATGGCTCCCGTTCAGCATGGCGGCGTAGGCCTCCGGCGTGTTGGTCAGCACTACGAACATGTCGGATGCCCTGCTGCTGCCGCCAATGACGCTCTCATCCACGTAGTCGGCGGAAATCCCGGCCCCTGGAATTACAGAGGTCCACTCGCTTCCGTCGGGCCGGTTGTCAAAGTACCCCTTGGAGAGGTCGTCCGACCGAAGCTGAGCGGCCTGGGCCAGACTGCTCATGGTGTCCAGCTCCTTCAGCCCCGCCTTGACCCGCTCGGCGTTGATGAGCCGAATCAGCTCGGCGCACTGGTCGTTCTGTGTCTGCGCGCCGGTCTTCCCGCCGCCGTAGGCGCGCAGCAGAAAGGCCGCGATCTCGGCGCGGGTGCAGACCTTATTGGGGGAGAACATGTTGCTGCCAGTACCGGCGGTAATGTTGTTTTCCACCGCCCAGGCCACCGGAATGGACAGCTCGTAGTCGGTTACAGGCACATCACTGAAGCTGGCCGGGGTCGAGGAGAAGGGCATCCCCTTCGCCTTCCAGATATAGGTCACGGCCATGGCGCGGGTGCAATCCGTCTTCGCGTCGAAGCTGCCGCCCTCGATCAGGCCCTTCTCATGGGCCCACAGCGCCGGCTGATAGTAGTAGCTGCCGGCGGAAACATTGCCAAACGGATTGGGAGCCGTGGGGGCCGGCTGGCCGGCGGCCCGCCAGAGAAACGTCAGAATCTGGGCGTTGCTGCAGGTGTCGTTGGGGGAAAAGGCCGTCGCGCTGGTACCGGAGGTGATGCCGTTCTCCACCGCCCAGGCAACGGCGCCGTAGTACCAGTCGCTGCTCTTCACGTCGGAAAAGCCGGACGCATACGCGCTGGGAACCAGGGCCAGCAGCAGCACAAGCGCCAGCAGCATGGAACCGGTCTTTTTCATAATCATCTTTTTCATAGCTGTCTCCCCTTCCGCGCCTCTCCGGCGCTTGAACCTGAAGCTTTTTTTATCATAACATAGCAGCTTCACATTTTCAAGAATGAGAGGGAACGATTCCGGCCCTTCTGAAAAAATTTCTCCATCCCCCTTGACAAACAGCCCTGTTTGTTGTATGGTTAATTACACAAGTAGTTAACCATACAAGCAACAGGAGAGGAGGCTTGCTTTGAACGAGCATCTGACGGATCAGAAATCCATCTACCTCCAGATTGGCGAGATGATCGAGACGGATATCCTCCGGGGTATCCTGCTGGAGGAGGAGCAGGCGCCCAGCACCAATGAGCTGGCTAAGCTCTACGCCATCAACCCCGCCACCGCCGCCAAGGGGATCAACCTCCTGGTAGACCGGGGCATCCTCTACAAGCGGCGGGGCATCGGCATGTTCGTGGCCCCGGGGGCCCGGGAAAAAATCCTGGCCAACCGGCGGGCCGGGTTCGCCGAAAAACACATCGCTCCCCTGCTGGCCGAGGCCAGAAGCCTGGGCATCCGCCGGGAGGAGCTGCTGACAATGATAGGAGAGACAGAATTATGAGCCTGACATGTGAACACATCACCAAGACCTACGGCGGGCGGGAGGTCCTCAAGGACATCTCCCTCACCCTGGAGCCGGGGCGCATCTACGGCCTCATCGGCCGCAACGGAGCGGGGAAAACCACCCTCCTCTCCATCCTCACCGCCCAGAATCCCGCCGCCAGCGGAACCGTCTCCCTGGACGGCCAGCCGGTGTGGGAAAACCGGAAAAGCCTGGAGAAGCTGTGCTTTTCCCGGGAGCTGACCGCCAACGCCGAGAGCGGTCTGGCGGCTATGAAGGTGAAGGAGTACCTGCGCATCGCCTCCATCTACTACCCCGGCTGGGACAAGGAGATGGAAAAGCGGCTGGTGGAGCTCTTTCAGCTCAACACCAGGAAAAAGCTGGCGAAGCTCTCCAAGGGGATGCTCTCCATGGTGACGATCATCGTCGCCATGTGCTCCAAGGCCCCCTACACCCTCCTGGACGAGCCGGTGGCCGGACTGGACGTGGTGGCCCGGGAGCAGTTCTACCGGCTGCTGCTGGAGGAGTACACCGAGACGGGCCGGACCTTCATCGTCTCCACCCACATCATCGAGGAGGCCTCCGACATCCTGGAGGAGGTCATCGTCCTCCACGAGGGGAAGCTGCTGCTGATGGAGGAAACCCAGGCCCTGCTGGATCGGGTCCGCCACGTCAGCGGCAAGGCGGAGGAGGTGGACGCCGCCACGGCCGGCCTGGAGCTCCACCACACAGAGACCGTGGGCCGGAGCAAGGGCGTCACCGTGTTTCTCCAGCCCGGACAGAGCATCGACGCGGGCAGAGAGGTGTCCATCCAGCCGGTGAACCTTCAGCGGGTCTTTATGGCCCTGTGCGGAGAGGAGGCGCGCCATGAGGCGTAGCATCCGCTTCTGGACCCGGTACACCTGGGAGAGCATGGCGGTGCTGCTGGGCGCCATGGCCGCTCTGGCGGTTATCAGCCTGCTGGGGGCGGACCGGGAGCAGATGGCGGATTTTGCCGCCCAGCTGCCCTACCTCCTGTGCGCGTCCGCTATCTTCGGCATGATGATGATCAACACAGGGGCCCAGACCCTGTACATCCCCCTGCTGCTGTCCATGGGGGAGACCCGGCGGAATGTACTGCTGGGCTTCCGCTACTACCAGGCCCTGATTCTCGCGGTAACCATAGGGCTGTGCGGCCTCATCTGGCTGCTGGTTCCGGGGGAGCTGTCCTCGCT
>JAIEIQ010000287.1 GCA_029065305.1 Oscillospiraceae bacterium | reverse complement strand
GTCCAGGCGCTGGCAGGCGTACCCCGCCACCGCCGCCCGGACAGTCCCCGCCCCCACCAGCATTTTCGTGGTGATGGGTGGATTTTTCAGAGCGGCCAAATAGTCCGCCATGGAGGCGGTGGGGACCTCGGGCCCCAGCTCCCCGGTGATGGGGGCCAGGTAGTCCAGCACCGCCTGCCGGTAAGGGCCGTCGATGGGGGCGGCGGAGAGGCCGCAGTTGCCGCTGACAATGGTGGTCAGCCCCTGGGCCAGCTCCAGCTCCCCGTAGCCCGGGCGGAAGGCCGCGCCGTCGGCGTGGCGGTGGATGTCGATGAAGCCCGGGGTGACGGTTTTTCCGGCGGCGTCGATGGTCCGCTTCGCTCCGCCCAGGCTTTTCCCGACGGCGGCGATTTTACCGTCTTCGACGGCGATGTCTGCGGAAAACGCCTCTCCGCCGTTCCCGTCCAGGATCTCGCCGTTTTGGATGATCAGATCAAACATTTCCGCCCCTCCCGATTCTCCCCTGGAGCTCCCGGAGCGTCACCGCGTAGGCCTCCCGCTCGTGGGGCAGGGCCGGCCATTTCTCCGGCCGCTCCCAGCCCTTTTGCGCGAACAGCCGCTGGAGCATCAGATCCAGAAACGCGGGGTTTTTCACCAGCACCGGCCCGGTCAGGTGGGTGGCGAACACGCCGCCCTCCACATAGCCCTCCGCTCCGCGCTCCGCTTCGTTGCCGAACCCCAGGGACAATTCCTCGAAAAGCGGCGTATGGATGCCGCTGGTGGTGCTGCACTTGTTCATGAAGCCCACCGCCGGCTCCTCCCACAGGGCGGATTTTGCCACCACATCCTCCGGCGACCGTCTGTCCGTCTCCACCGTGGTGAAGTCCGCGAGGCCCAGGCCCTCCCAGACCTTGCCACGGGCGTCGGTCACAGAGGCCCCCAATGTCTCCATGGCGTTTCCGGTGAAGAGCACCAGCGCTCCCCGCTCCACCGCGGCTTTTAGGGCCTCCTTATGGGGCAGAAGCCAAGACAGCGCCGCCTTCTGGCTCCGCTCCGTGCCCGCGCCCATGTAGATCAGATCCGCCCCGGCAAAATCCGGAGCCTCCCCGCAGAGCACGCCCTGGATATTTGCCGTTACGCCCAGCTTCTCCAGATGCCGCGCCAAAACCTTCAGGTTCGCGTACTCCCCGTAGAGGCTCATCATCTCCGGATAGAGATGCAGGATCGTCAGCTCCATCATCAGTCCTCCTCCCTCTTCACCTGGCGCAGCAGCTTGTCCCGGTCGGAGAAGCAGGTTACCACATACAGCGCCTCACTGCCCCCGTCCTCCGCCAGGACGTCAACAGCCTGAATCACATGGTCATAGCACGCGATCTTCTCCACCGGGATGTCCGTGTAGTCGAACCGCAGGGCCAGGTCGTTGACATACTTCCCGCAGAGGACCACTTTTTTGACATGATCGCAGCTGAGCAGGTCGAAGTCGATGTCCCAGAGCCAGCTTGTCTCGCCGGTAAAATACTTCCGGCTGATGGCGTCCACGATGACCAGCACGGTACAGTCCTCTTTTGTGTCCCGGATGTAGCCCAGGTTGGTGTCGTAGGCCACGGAGTTCTCGTGCTTGCTGGTCAACAGGGTTCCCCGGTGTCCGCCCAGCATAAAGCGGACCATGCGGCCGTTTTTCAGAATATAGTTGTTGATCACTCCGGCCATGGTCTCCCGGTCCACCCCCGCCAGGGAGCAGACGGACCACGCCGCCAGAATGTTATATACATTATAAATACTCTTGAAGGCCAGGGAGATCTCCGTCTCCCCGTCGATGGTCAGCCTCCCGTTCTCCAGGTCCAGGGCGGTGACGGCGAAGTCGGGGGTATGGCGGTGGTGGCCGCAGCTCTCGCAGCGGTAGGAGCCGATGTGCTCATAGTGGTAGAAGTCGTAGGCCATCTTCCCCCGGCACACAGGGCACCGCGCCCCGTCGTGGTAGACGCCGTGGTGGTCTGGGGTGCTGATGGACGATTTCTCCAGGCCGAACCACTTGACCCTTTCGCAGCCCCCGGCGAAGCAGGAGACCAGGGGATCGTCGGCGTTGAGGATCAAGGTGGTATCCGGGTGGACAGCCGGGAGAATGGCGTCGTAGACCCACTCCGGGTGACCGTTGCGGGTGAGCTGGTCCCGGTAGAGGTTGGTGATGGCGAAGTGGGTGGGGTGGAACCACCGGAAGGACCGGCGGGCGTAGCGCTCGTCGCTCTCCAGCAGGAGGACGTCTGCGCTCATCTTCCCCCCCAGGGTGCAGCGGGAGAGGATGAGGGTGGCGACGCCCTCGATCTGGTTGGAGCCCTCCTCGTTGCAGGCCACGTCCCTGCCGCTCTTCCGGAGGATGGCGGCGATCATCTCCACAGTGGAGGTCTTGCCGTTGCTGCCGGTGACGGCGATGACGTAGGGGGGCAGCTTGACCCGCCCCAACACATCCGGGCAGAGCTTCAGGGCGTACTTCCCCGGCAGGGAGCTGCCCTTCCCCACCAGCTTTCCGACGAAGCGGAGCAGCTTGCAGACGATAATCGCCAGAAATACTCTCATTGTTTATTACTCCTTGTCATCCCTATTTTTCCAAAAAAATCATCAGCGCCGCCACATCCGCCGGGGAGACGCCGGAGATTCTGGACGCCTGCCCGATGTTCAGGGGGCGAACCGCCGCCAGCTTCTCCCGGGCCTCCAGCCGCAGGCCCTGAATGGCGGAATAGTCCAGCTCCGGCGGGAGCCTGCGGCCCTCCAGCCGGCGGAGATCCTCCACCTCCGCCAGCTGCCGCTGGATATAGCCCTCGTACTTGACGGAGATCTCCACCTGCTCCGCCGCCTCCGGCGGCAGGGGCGGGCGCTCCGGGTCAAAGGGCGCCAGATCCTGATAGCTGACCTGGGGCCTGCGCAGGAGGGAGAGCAGCGCCGCGCCGTCGCTGACGGGGCTGGTCCCCCGCGCCCGCAGAAGCTCGTTCAGCTCCTCCGAGGGCGGCACGCCGTGGGAGGCCAGCCGCCGGATCTCCCGGCGGACCGCCTCGTACTTCTCCTCCACCCGGGCCAGCCGTTGGTCCGAAACCAGCCCGATCCTGTGTCCAACCGGACACAGCCGCTGGTCCGCGTTGTCCTGCCGCAGCAGCAGCCGGTATTCGCTCCGGCTGGTCATCATCCGGTAGGGCTCCTCCGTCCCCTTGGTGACCAAATCGTCTATGAGCGTCCCGATATAGGACTCCCCCCGGGAGAGAATCAGCGGCTCTTTTCCCTGGAGCTTCCGGGCGGCATTCACCCCGGCCATAAATCCCTGGACCGCCGCCTCCTCGTACCCCGAGGACCCGCAGAACTGCCCCGCGCCGTACAGCCCGGGTACGCTCCGGACCTCCAGCGTGGGCTCCAGGGCCAGCGGGTCCACGCAGTCATACTCAATGGCGTAGGCCGGGCGCATGATCTCCGCCTGCTCCAGCCCCGGGATGGTATGCAGGAGCGCCGTCTGCACCTCCTCTGGCAGGGCGGAGGACAGGCCCTGGATATACAGTTCCTCCGTGTCTAACCCCATGGGCTCTATAAACAGCTGGTGCCGGGGCTTGTCCGGAAAGCGGGTGATCTTCGCCTCGATGGACGGACAGTACCGGGGCCCCACCCCCTCAATGACGCCGCTGTGCATGGGGGAGCGGTCCAGATTCTCCCGGATGATCCGGTGGGTCGCCTCATTGGTATAGGTGAGATAGCAGACCGCCCGGTTTACCGGGGCCTCCCTCGTCTCAAAGGAGAAGGGCATCGTCTCCGCGTCCCCCTCCTGGCGCTCCATCCTGGAGAAATCCACCGACCGGGCGTTGACCCGGGGGGGCGTGCCGGTCTTGAACCGCCGGAGGGGCAGGCCCAATTTCTCCAGACAGCCCGACAGCGGACCGGCGGCGAACATCCCGTCCGCCCCCCCGTCCCGGACGCACTCCCCCACGAT
>JAIEIQ010000286.1 GCA_029065305.1 Oscillospiraceae bacterium | reverse complement strand
CAGGCGTACCGCCCGCACCAGATCATAGACCAGCCCCAGGACGGCCCCCAGCAGGATGGACAGGAGGAACTGGGCCAGCTGGTCCGGGATGCGCACCCCCATCAGCCGAACAGCCGCCGCAGCAGGCCGCCGCTCTGGCCGGGGGTCTGCTCCTCGTAGAGCAGGGTGTGGATGAGGCCGTCCACATGGAGCTCCCCGCCGTCCAGGTTCAGCTTCCCGATGTGCAGGTTGGTCCCTCCCACCACCAGGGTGCCGGCGGTGGTGTTCATGACGATCTCCTCCTCGTCGAAGCGCTCCACCTCCTCCACGCCTGTGACCAGCAGCCGCTCCCGGCCCTCCAGCTCCAGGTGGTGGCGGGCTCCGGTCATATCCTCATAGGGCATAACGCTACCTCCCTCGTATCCGTTTCACCCTATGTATATGGAGGGGATGTCCCCAATATGACGGGAACCTGTCCCGGGCGCGGAAACGGGCGGCGCACAGGTGCGCCGCCCATCTGATCACAGCTTCTGCTCCGAAAGCCAGGTGAGAAAGCTCCTGGCCAAATTCAGCTGCTTAGCGTCCATCGTCCGCAGCAGCTCCGCCACGTCCTTCCACTCCTCCCCCTCCCGCCGGGAGGTCCCCACCAGAAATTCGTCCGGCGTCGTCTCCAGCGCGATTGCGAGGCGCATGACAACCTCCGTGGAGGGGATGGAAACCGCACGCTCAATATTGGTAAGATAACCATAGCTTATTCCAGCAAGCTCTTCAACCTCGGACTGCTTTAATCCCAATTGATTTCTGCGGCGGGCAATCCGCCTTCCGATCTCTTTATAGTCAAGCGTCATACGCGTCTCCCTTATGATATCAATAGCTTTATCATAAAGAAGATTTTTAATCAGTAAACAGATGATAAAACGCACATACGTGTTGACATATTATTCAAACGGCTATATAATCAGATTTACGATTATACATATGAAAAAGAGGTGCCCTATGGTTGAGATTATGTATCGAAAAATGTACACCCAGCTCTTCAACGCCATGACGGACGCGCTGGAGCGCATGGCGGACGCGGAATACATCGACGCGGAAGCGATTTTGAAAAAGGCGCAGTGCGAAACGGAACAAACCTTCCTGCTCTGGGAGGAGCACCGGGAATAAATAAAAGCGTGTTGGCAAAAGTTTACGTCAACGCGCTTTTTTGCTATTGCAGATTTTTCCATAATAGGTATAATAGGGATATAGCGGCGGGGCGGTGCCGGGCCGCGGTGAAATGAAAAGAAAGCGGGTACAACCATGAGACAGATAAAAATATTCATTTGGGTCCTGGCGGACATTTTCGCTCTGGGCATACTTGTTGTAAGCCGCGCCCCCGTGCAGAAGCTGCCCCCCAAAAAGGAGCAGCGGAGGCCGCGCGGCGGCACAGCCTCCGCCCTGGGGGCGCTGAAGTCCTTTGCCGGCATCACCCTGGATGGCGAGATGTTCACCCAGAAGGATATCGCCGCGAAGGATATCACGGTTATCAACTTCTGGACCCTGAGCTGCGTCTCGTGCCTGGTGGAGCTGCCGGATCTGGCCGCGTTCGCCGGCGCGCTGCCGGACAATGTGCGGATGATGACGGTCTGCGTGGATGGCGGCGGGGAGCCGGAAATAACGGCGGAGGTGCTGCAAAAGGCCGGGTTTGAGGGCGTCACCATCATCGCCGGCGGCGGCGATCTCGCGACCCTCTGCGGCAATTTGATGTATACCCCCACCACCGTTGTGGTGGACAGCGAGGGGAACCTGATGGGCGACGCGATCATCGGCGCCCAGGCGGATCTGTCCGGAACGTATCTGGCGGCGGTGAACGCGGCGCTGAAGGAGAGTGGAAAGGCGGAGATCCGCTTTGCGGAGTAAGCCGGTGCGGTGCGGTCTGTCGGCTTTTGCCGTGACGGAGACGGGGGCAGCGCCCCCCCTATTTTTGTTAGTGCGTCTGCCCCGCCGAAGCGGGAAGGAGAAGCCCAAAGAAGCCGAAGCAGCGTAAACGCTGGGCGCGGGGGGAATCACATCCCCGTATGTTCAGGCATAGAATACAGGCTTGATTTTTTTCCCATTTTCATTTACAATAAATTGAATAGGGCCATGGAAGCGCCCAGCAACAAAACAGGGAGGCAGTTATGAGAAAGCGGATTTTGGTTGTGGACGATGACAACATGAATTTGATGCGGACAAAAATGATCCTGGGTGAGGAATATGTCGTGATTTTGGCGGAGTCCGGGATGGACGCGCTTGAGAAGTTAAAGAATGAGAGCGAGAAGGTGGATATGGTCCTTCTGGACATCGACATGCCGGGGATGAACGGCATCGAGACCTTTGAGCACATGAAGGATTTTGCCGCAGATATCCCGGTGATCTTTCTGACCGCCTCGGGCCTGGAGGAGGACGTTGTCAGCGCTATCCGGCTGGGCGCGGTGAACTATCTGAAAAAGCCCTTCCGTCCCCGGGAGCTGATGAAGCGGGTTGCCCAGGAGTTTGCGAAGCAATGAGGGCGGAGGAGCAGACCAGCAGACATCTGCTGCTGGCCGTTGTTGTCACCATATTCGGCGGCGTGCTGAGCCTGATTACAGCGGCGATGGCGTGGGAGGTCTGGATGATCGCGCTGATGGCGGCGGGCTGCTTGAGCGTGTGGATCCTGCATATTGCCCGGCTCGGCTCGGACGCGGCCTATGAGAACCTGTGTACCGGATTGCTGCTGATTGAGTTTTTTTACTTCGGGGCGCATGAAAGCAGCCTGTATGAGATACCCGCCGTGGCCTGCATCCTGATCCTCGCGCTGTTCATGCTGAATAAAAAATGGATTCTGCATCTGACGGCGGCTCTGTATGTGCTGGAGCTGCTGTACCATGCGGTGATTCTTCATACCATTCCCTATCCTATGGAGCTCCAGGCTGCCGTCCGCCTGGGGCTCGGCGCTGTTGTGGCCCTGGGGGCGGTGCTGCTGGCGCAGTACTGGATCAACAGGCGGAATGAGCAGCGGAAGTGGTATGAGCGCATGTTTTCCGAGCTGGAGACGGCGGGGAAGCAGAACGCCGTCTTTTTATCCAACGTCTCCCACGAGCTCCGCACCCCGATCAACATGGTCATCGGGATCAGCGACGTGGCCCTGGGGAAGGATCTGTCCCCGGATATCCGCGCCGATATGAGCTCCATCAAGCTGGCGGGGAAGCGCCTGTCCAACCATATCAACAACATGCTGGACTACACGGAGATTGTGGAGGGCACGCTGACCCCGGCCAAGAAGGAGTACATGATCACCTCGGTGCTCAATGACGTGATCACGATGACCGCGCTGCAGAGCAACCGGCAGCACCTGGAGCTGGTGTTCGACATCGATCCCAAGGTGCCGGCGCGGCTCATCGGGGACGCGGAAAAAATCTCCCATGTGTTCAAAATCCTGGTGGAGAACTCCATCAAATTCACGGAGGAGGGCGGCATAAACGTCCGCATCGGCTACCGGGAGGAGAGCTACGGCATCAACCTGATTGTGGATATCCGGGACACCGGCATCGGCATGACGGACGCCC
>JAIEIQ010000285.1 GCA_029065305.1 Oscillospiraceae bacterium | reverse complement strand
GTGAAGACCTCGTCGGCGTCGTGGCCGTGGTGATAGTGGTGGCCGTGATGGTGGCCGCAGGCGCAGTCGTGGTCATGGTGGTGCTCGTGATGGTGCTCCTCGTGATCATGGCCGTGGCAGCAGCACTCGCCGTGCTCATGCTCGTGGTGGTGATGGCCGCACTCGTGGTCGTGGTGGTGATGGTGCCCGCCGCAGGCGGGGCAGGCCTCCTCCTCCACCTCCGCCAGCAGTCCGGAGGCCAGGGTATCCCCGCTCTCCATGGCGGAGAGGAGCTGCGCTCCGGTGAGCTGGTCCCAGGGGGTGGTGACCATGGGGGCCTTCTCGTTCTTCTCCCGCAGGAGGGCCGCGGCGGCCTCCAGCTTTTCAGCGTCCACCTTCTGGGTGCGGCTGAGGATAATCGCCCCGGCATACTGGATCTGGTTGGCGTAGAACTCACCGAAATTCTTGAGATAGGTCCTGCATTTGGAGGCGTCGGCCACGGTGACGGCGCTGGTGAGGGCCATATCCGGCACCTGATCCACCACATCCTGGACGGCCCGGACCACGTCGGAGAGCTTGCCCACGCCGGAGGGCTCAATGAGGATGCGGTCGGGATGGAACTGGGCCATTACCTTCTTCAGCGCCTCGCCGAAGTCCCCCACCAGGGAGCAGCAGATGCAGCCGGAGTTCATCTCGGAGATCTCGATGCCGGCGTCCTTTAGGAAGCCGCCGTCGATGCCGATCTCGCCGAACTCGTTCTCGATGAGGACGATTTTTTCACCCTTCAGGGCCTCGTCCAGGAGCTTTTTGATCAGCGTGGTCTTTCCCGCTCCAAGGAATCCGGAGATTACGGTTACTTTGGTCATGCTATATCCACTTCTTTCAAAAAATATAGACTGGTTTTATCTTTGCGGGTCCGGGCTGTCGCTCAGCCCCAGCAAATAGTCGGAGGATATCTTGTAGTGTTCACAGATTAAGGCGATCTTCTCCGCTGTGGTGGTCTTTTTCCCGTGCTCCATCTCGCTGATGTGGCTTTTCACCGAGTTAATCAACACTGCAAGATCCTCTTGGGTTTCATGGTTCTTTTTCCGGACCTCTTGTAAACGCTGTCCAAAAAGCTCTTTTGAAAACATAAAAACTCCTTGACAAGTTCGCTTATATAGAATACAATGCAATCAGAACATTCGCTATATGCGAATAATTAGGAGGAGTATTTTATGGATATTTTAGAGGATCTCTACTACGGCCAATACCACGTATCACTCCCTACCTCCGAGAAGTTCCGCGAGCTGCAAAAACAGGAGCTGGCCTTCTGGGACCACATCAAGGAGGCGGTCGGACTGGCATATCTGGAGGAGCACTTCGACCATCTGGCCGAGCGGGAGGGGATGATAGAGCTGCACTGCTTTCAAGAGGGGATCCGCCTGGGCGTTTCTCTGATGCTGGAGCTTCTTTGAAGCCTGTCCCGCCTATTTTATCACGCTTTCCCCGGAATGTCCATTCCATTTCCCTCGCCGCTTAAATGAATCGTCCACTCCTCCAGCCCGTGAAAGGTGTACCCGGGCCTGGGGGAAACCCCCTCCACCACCCCGGGGTAGGTGAGCACCGCCGTGGAACGGAAGCAGATGGGGGCCACCGGCACAACGCCCCGCAGGTGGGTGTACAGCGCCCGGGCGGCGCTCTTCCGGTCCGCCGAGACGGCGAACTCCGCCATCAGCTGGTCGGTGATCGCGTCGCTGTAGCCGCCGTAGTTCAGGGCCCCGCCGGTGCCGAGAAGCTCCCGCAGATCCCAGTCCGCCGTCAGCCGGACCTCGCCGTAGTACAGGTCAAAATCCCCCGCCTCCAGCGCCGCCAGATACTCCTCCCAGGGCAGCTCCGCCACTGTAATCCGCCAGTCCGCCGTGCTTAATCCCTCGGCGATGAACTGGGCGTTGGCCGCCCGGAAGCTGTTCTCCCCGTTGACCAGCATCCGCAGCTCCTTGATCTCCCCGGTGTTCTGCCCGGCGGCGGCGAGGGCCGTCAGCAGGGCCTCCTGGCTGTAGACCGCGTCCAGCTCCGCCGGATAGAGGGGCGAGGCCGGGGAAACAGGCAGCTGTGC
>JAIEIQ010000284.1 GCA_029065305.1 Oscillospiraceae bacterium | reverse complement strand
GAGATGATGAACTACCGGGGCTCCGGCATGTGCGTGATGGAGATGAGCCACCGCTCCCCCGTCTACCAGCAGATCATTGACGAGGCGGAGCAGGACCTGCGGGACCTGATGCACATCCCCGACAACTACAAGGTGCTCTTTATCCAGGGCGGCGCCACCCTCCAGTTCGCCATGATCCCCATGAACCTGATGAAGAACGGGGTAGCCTGCTACGTGGAGACCGGCGCATGGTCCAAGAAGGCCATTGCCGAGGCCAGGAAGTACGGCGACGTCCATGTGGTAGCCTCCAGCAAGGACCGCAACTACAGCTATGTGCCCGACTGTGACAATCTGGACATCCCTGAGAACGCCGACTACGTGTACATCTGCGAGAACGAGACGATTCACGGCGTGACCTGGCCCAAGCTGCCCAACACCAAGGGCCATGTCCTGGTCAGCGACCAGAGCTCCATGTTCCTCTCCAAGCCCTGCAACGTCTCCGACTACGGCCTCATCTACGCCGGCGTCCAGAAGAACGTGGGCCCCGCCGGCATGGTGGTGGTCATCATCCGGGAGGACCTGATCCGCGACGATGCGGAGCTGGACCCCAAGACCCCCCTCTACATGAGCTACAAGACCCACGCCGACAACGGCTCCATGTACAACACCCCCAACTGCTGGGCCATCTACTGCTGCGGCAAGGTGTTCAAGTACCTCAAGAGCATCGGCGGGCTGGAGGCCATGGAGAAGATCAATATCGAGAAGGCCAAGGTCATGTATGATTTCCTGGACAGCTCCAAGATGTTCAAGGGCACCGTGGACAAGGACTCCCGCTCCCTTATGAACATCCCCTTTGTCACCGGCGACAAGGAGCTGGATGCCAAGGTAGTGGCCGCCACCAAGGCCGCGGGCTACGACAACCTCAAGGGCCACAAGAGCGTGGGCGGCCTGCGGGCCTCCACCTACAACGCCATGCCCAAGGACGGCGTGGAGGCTCTGGTGGCGTTCCTGAAGAAGTTTGAGGCGGAGAATTCCTGATCCAGAAGAACCATAAAATTGATAGGAGAGGATACAGCCATGAGAATTTTAGTCACCGACGGGATGGACAAGACCGCCCTGGAGCAGCTGAAGGCCAACGGCCATGAGGTGGTGGAGCAGTTCTACGCACCTGAGGAGCTGGGCGCGGCCCTGCGGGAGTTCGACGCCGTTGTGGTCCGCTCCGCCACCAAGGTCCGGGCAAACCACATCGACGCGGCCAAGGGCGGCAGGCTCAAGCTCATCATCCGGGGCGGCGTGGGCGTGGACAACATCGACGTGAAATACGCCGAGGACGCCGGCATCACCGTCAAAAACACCCCCCGGGCCTCCTCCAACTCCGTGGCGGAGCTGGCTATGGGCCACATGTTCTCCTGCGCCCGGTTCCTGTCCGTGGCCGGGCACACCATGCGGGAGGGCAAATGGGAGAAAAAGGCCTACGGCAAGGGCATTGAGCTGGGGGGCAAGACCCTGGGCATCATCGGCTTCGGCCGCATCGGCCAGGCCCTGGGCCGCATGGCCAGGGGCATCGGCATGGAGGTCATCGCCCAGGATATTTTCCACGTCCCCGGCATTGAGGAGCAGATGGGCATGAAGTACGTGGAGCTGGACGAGCTGCTGGAGCGCTCCGACTTCATCTCCCTCCACACCCCCTCCCTCAACGGCGTGAAGCTCATCGCCAGGGAGAACATCGCCAAGATGAAGGACGGCGTGGTGTTCATCAACACCTCCCGGGGGGACAACGTCAACGAGGACGATCTGCTGGAGGCCCTGAACTCCGGCAAGGTCCGCGCCGCCGGACTGGACGTCTACGCCGACGAGCCCGCCACCAACAGCGCCCTGTACAGCCACCCCAGCGTCTCCTGCACCCCCCACATCGGCGCCGCCACCAAGGAGGCCCAGAAGCGCATCGGGGCGGAGATTGTGGACATCGTGGAGAGCTTCGGAAAGTAGGCCCCGGAGCGGACGGAATCAGCGAAAGGTTTCAGGCGGGGGAGCGATGCTCCCCCGCCTTTCCGCCGCCTCCGGAGCTTCTCACGCGGCAGCGGAAAATTTTGGCCGATTCTACCGTGACAAATTCTATCTTTTGTGGTACACTCTTGGAGGAAAGGGGGGACGCCGTTATGAGCGAACGGGATCTGGAGCGCCAGATGGTGGACCGTATTCTGTCCCTGCCCCATCTGCTTCCGCCGGATCAGGCGGAGATCGACCGGCTGCTGGAGAGCGGCGGACAGGAGGACCATCTCTCACCGGAGGCGTGGGAGGCCCACCGCTCCGCCCACGCGCTGGTCCGGCTTCTGGACGATCTGCCCGGCGGCTTTCTGGCGTGCCGGGCGGGCCCCGGGGGTGAGCTCATCTGCGCCAACCGGACGCTGCTGCACATTTTACAGTGCGCCTCCATGGAGGAGCTGCGGGCCTTCGCCGGAAACAGCTTCCCGGGCATGGTGCATCCGGAGGACCTCGCCGGGGTGGAGGAGATTTTCCAGCGGCAGCTGGCCCAGAGCCCCGGGCAGATCGGCTTCGCCGCCTACCGGATCCGCCGGCGGGACGGCTCCCTCCGCTGGGTGGAGAGCCACGGGCGCGTTGTCCCCGGCGGCAGAGGGGGACCGCTGCTGTGCCTGTTTCTGGCGGACGCCGCAGTCAAGCGGGAGCGGCAGCTGGCCGAGCACCAGCGCCGCCTGGCCGAGGCCCAGGAGCGGGCGGAGGCCGCCGTGTCGGCTAAGAACACCTTCCTGGCCAACGTCTCCCACGACATGCGCACGCCCCTCAACGCCATCCTCGGCTTTACCTCCCTGGCAAAAATGAATTTGCAGGACCCGGACACGGCCCGCGCCTACCTGGGCAAGGTGGAGGCGTCCAGCCGGGTGCTGCTGGACATGATCGACGAGGTGCTTCAGGTCTCCGCCCTCGCCAACGCCGCCGGACCGGCGGAGGTGGAGTGCGACGTGGGGGAGGCCCTGCGGGAGGTCTTCGCCTTCCTGGAGCCCCAGGCCCAGGAGAAGGGCATCCGGTTTACCCTGGACTGCGGCGGCGTCCGGCGCAGCCGGGTCTACGCCAACTGCGAGAGCTTCAAGCAGCTGGTGCTGAATCTGACCAACAACGCCCTGACCTACACCGACGCCGGCGGCAGGGTGTCCGTTGTCCTGACGGAGGAGGACCTGCCCGGCTGGGAGTCCATCTACCATCTGGTGGTGGAGGACACCGGGGTCGGCATCAGCGAGGCGTTTCTGGAGCGGATTTTTGAGCCCTTTGTCCGCGAGAAGAACACCACCCTCAGCGGCATCCACGGCATCGGCCTGGGCCTGACCATCGCCAAGGGCATCGCGGAGAAGATGGGCGGGCGCATCGACGTCAAGAGCGTCCCGGGGAAGGGGAGCACCTTCACCGTCACCTTCCGCTTCCGCACTCTGGCGGGGCGGAGCGGCGGAGACGGAGGCGCGGCCCTGCGGCCCAGCCGCCGCCTGCTGCTGGTGGAGGACAACGAGATCAACCGGGAGATTGAGACGGAGCTGCTGGAGAAGATGGGCTTCGTCATCGACCCGGCGGAGAATGGCCTGGAGGCCCTGGAGAAGATGAAGCGGGCCGCGCCCGGCGACTACGATCTCATCATCATGGATCTGCAGATGCCGGTGATGGACGGGTGGCAGTCCGCCGCCGCCATCCGCGCCCTCCCGGACACCATTCTGGCCCGCATCCCCATTGTGGCGCTGTCGGCCAACGTGCTGGCCGACGACCAGCGGAAATCCCGGGAGAGCGGCATTGACGCCCATCTCACCAAGCCCATGGACCTGCCGGTGCTGCTGGACACCATCGAGGCCCTCACCGGCTACCGGCTGGGCGACTGCGGCAGATAACGTGAAAACCGGATTTTGACAGGGCGGAGCGCCCGGAGACAATGGCTGTCTCCGGGCGCTCCTTTTCGATCCCGCGGGCGGGCTTCAGTCCGCCGCCACAAGGATCTGCCGGGCGTCGCTCCGGCGCAGAGCAATGACCGCACCGCACACGGCGTAGGCCACTGGGTCGCCCCAGGGGCTCTCCTGCACAGCCTCCACCCTGCCGCCGGGGACAAAGCCCAGCTCCTGGAGCCGGCGGCGCTGGCCCTCCGGCGCGGTCACTTCCGCCACCACAGCCCGCCGCCCCGCCGCCAGACGGTCCAGGGTCCTTGTTTCCTCCATGAGAGGCAGGTCTCCTTCCAAACGTGGGGCCGGCGCTCCACGCAAAAATATCAATTTCACAGGGCCCTCCTTCGGCGGGCCTCTCCATCCTATGCGCTCCCGGCGGGGGCTGTTCCGGTGGAAAGCGTCCGGCCCTGAAAAACCTATCATATAAGGGTTGCAAAAGATCGAAAAATATGCTAGTATAATGAAACTAAAAGAGGAAAACCCAGATATTTTGGCAATTCATTCCAGGTAAGCTATCCTAATTAGATTGCAAATATCCAGGTATCCGGCCGCAGCTGGTTCACAACGGACATATCGGCCCCGTCCCGGAGGCGGCGCGCCATATGAAAATAGGAACATAGAAAGGGGAAACATCATGTCAAAGATCAAGAACGAGTGGCCCACCGAGAGCAGAGAGGCGATGCTCTACCGCCGCACCCTGGCTGCGGCGGCCAAGAAGAGCGCCCTGAACGCTGTGGAGTTCGAGAAGCGGGGGATCCCCTACGAGGAGGTCTACCGGTGCACCTCCCGCCAACTGGCCCAGCAGAGCGCCCAGAACTTCCGCTCCCACATCCAGGACCCCACGGACCTGCGGGAGTGGGGGAAGCAGATGACGCCGGAGCTGGGCCGGGAGGCCTTCGGCATGGAGGTTATTGAGTGCACGGAGGAGTGCTTCGCCATGGATATGCACTTCTGCCCCCACCTGAAGGGCTGGCAGGAGCTGGGCATGTCCGACGAGATGTGCGCCAAGCTGTGCGACATGGCTATGGAGGGCGACTTCGCCATGGCGGAGGCCATGGGCTACGATATGGAGAACCCCCTGCGCCTGGCCAACGGGGACTGCGCCTGCCGGGTCATCTACCGCCGCAGGAAGGAAGAGAAGTAAGCCCCGCTGTGTGGAAAGGAGAGAAACCGCCAACCATGAGAGAAAAGAAAGAACGGCCGGCCAGCACTCTGCCCCGGAAGCTGACCATGTTCTACGGCATCGGGGAGTTCGGCCAGCAGCTGAGCGTGCTGACGCTGAACATGTACCTGCTGTACTTCTACACCAACGTCATGGGCATCTCCGGCAAGGCCGCCGGCACCCTCATGCTGATCGCCCGGGTGTGGGACGCCATCAACGACCCCATGATGGGCATGATCATCGACAACACCGACAGCAGGCACGGCAAGTGCCGCCCCTGGCTGCTCCGGTGCGCCATCCCCGGGGGGATCTTCCTGTTCCTGACCTTCTTCGCCCCCAACCTGAGCAATACGGGCAAGCTGGTCTGGGCCTACGTCACCTACATCGGCCAGGGGATGCTGTACACGGCCACGGGCATCTCCTACACCTCCCTGATCTCCCGCATCACCGACGACCCCATCGAGCGGGTGGGCCTCAACCAGAGCCGGGCGTTCATCTCCATGTTCGCCGCCATCATCATCTCCTCCTCCACGCTGAAGATTGTGGAGGCCATCGCCGCCTCCACCGGCAGCGAGCGGGTGGGCTTCGCGGTGACGGTGGGCGTCTATGGTCTGGTGCAGGCGCTGTGCTATCTGGGCGTGTTCCGCCTGACCAAGGGCTTCGACCGGCAGGAGTCCAGGCCGGCCAGGACCGCCGGGAAGTCCGCCGCCAGGGAGATGTTCCGGTCCCTGGGGTATATTCTCAGGAACCCCCTGTGGCGCTGGCTGGCCGCCAGCACCATGCTCTACTACACCTCCTCCTCCATCACCCAGGGCATTGTGGTGTACTACGTGAAGTTCTACATTGAGAAGCCCAATCTGGTGGGTCTTGCCACACTGTGCAGCATGGTCTCCAGCTTCTTCGCCATCGTCCTGCTGAAGGTGTTCGCCAAAAAGCTGGGCAAGGCCAAGAGCTGCGCCATGGGCGTGGGCATCGCCATCTGCTGTCTGGTGGTCCGCCTGGTGACACGGGACTCCATTTTCCCGCTGTACCTGGTCTGCCTGCTGGTGTCCGGCTTTGGTCTGGGGCTGTTCTCCTCCCTGCTGGTGCCGTCCCTGATGGACAGCATCGACTACGGCGAGTGGCTCCACGGCAAGCGCAACGACGCGCTGGTCATGTCCGCCAACAGCTTCGGCAACAAGCTGGGCGGCGGCGTGGGCGTGGCCCTGCTGGGCTTCATGCTGGACGCCGTTGGCTACAACCCCGAGGCTCTGACCCAGACCGAGACTGTGCGCAGCGGCCTGTTCAACACGGCGATCTTCGTGCCCTTCACCGTATTCGCCATCGTCTTCTGCATCATGCTGGTATTCAGCCGGTATGAGAAGAAGATGCCCGCCATCCGCGCCGAGCTGTCCGAGCGCCGTAAGGCCGGTCAGGGGCAGGCGTAATCCGCTTCTGCAAAATGGATAAAGGCCCCGCCCGGCACGTCCATCGCGCCAGGCGGGGCTTTTTTTGATGCAGGATTCAGTTCTCCTCCGGCGTCAGCCGTTCCCGTGCGCCCTCCCAGGCCTCCCGGCACAGCTGGCCGAACCGGCGGGCAAACCCGTCCGCGTCCCCCAACTCCAGGAACACCAGACAGTCGGACACCCGGCGGAACAGGTCCTCTGCGTACTGCCGCTGCTCCGGACTGCCCGGCAGGCCCCGCAGGTACAGGCCGAAAATACAGCGCACCTCCAGCTGCTCCAGGACCTTCTCCAGGGCCTGGCTCCGGACCGCCTCCGCCAGCCGCCGCAGAAGCCACAGCAGCAGTCCCGGGCGGCAGCGGTAGTCCGCGGCCCCGGCCCGCAGGGCCTCCCGCTCCCCCCGGGAGAGGCGGGGGGCGGCCGCCGCCGCCAGCGCCTGACCACATCCGGTCAGAATCTCCAGGCTCTCCCGGCTCTCCCGCAGGCAGTCCCCAATCTCCCCTTTGGCGGGCGCCCCGGTCAGAAGGGTGCCCACGCCGTTCACCGTCTGCGCCGCCCCCAGGCTGTTGAGCAGGGCCAGGGCCCCCCGGACTGTGACGACAGCTACGCCGTAGCGCTCCATCAGCGCCGCCTCCGAGGGGAAGCAGGTTCCCGGCTCCATCCCCTCCAGATAGGCGGTGCGCAGCAGATCCCAGGCGATCTTCTGATACAGCGGCGCGGGCAGCTGGCGCACATACCAGCGGAATTCCACCGGGCGGACAGCCTCCCCGCCGTCCAGGGCGGCGAAGGACCGCTCCAGATCGCCCACCGCCCGCCAGCAGAAAACGGACACCAGGGTGTGCAGATCGTCCCATTGCTCCCGGCGCAGCAGGTCCGTCCAGTGGCGCAGGATGAGCAGCGCCGCCTCCGCCTCCCCCGGAACCAGCTCCTCCCGGGGCATGAGGAGGAAGCGCAGATCGTCAAAGCCGCGAATCTGAAGAAACAGGTCGTCAGCCAGGGCGCTGTCCGCCTGCCGCACCACCAGGGCCAGCCAGGCATAGGCCAGGGTGAACAGATCGGCGCGGCAGGTGAGGAGCTCCTCCGGCTGGCTGCACAGCGCCTCCAGCGTCTCCAGCGTTCTGGGGCCGCACCGCCGCGCCCCCATGACCGCCAGTCCGGGGATCAGGCAGGGGATTGCCCGGTAGCAGTCCAGATGGGCCTGGCGGCGGGAGAGGAACACCCGCTGCCGCAGCGCCTGCCCTCCCGGCTCCTCCGCGTCGAAGATCACCACGGGCCTCCGCCGCTCCTCCAGGCGGATGAACCCCTCCTGGTGCAGCAGGCGCAGGGCCCGCCGGATGCTGGTGTAGCCCACGCCGAAGCGCTCCCGGATCTTTTCCACGGAGGACAGCCTGTACCCCTTGGGGTACAGGCCCAAAAGAATGCGGTTGACCAGCTTGTTGTAGATCATCTGATAAAGGGGAATCTCTTTTTCCATAGCGCACCCCGCCAATCCGATGGTTTTTTCCTATTTTACCATATTTCCGGCCCCTTGGGAACCTCTCCGGAGAATTTTAAGGAGGGGAGGGACGGCACGCCGTCCCTCCCCCCGCTTACGCGGCCTCTGCCAGATGCGCCAGCACGCCCCCGGCGATGCCCCGGGCAACCAGAGCCTGATAGTCCGGATCCGCCAGCAGCGCCAGCTCCTCCTCCGTGGACATGTAGCCGCACTCCACCAGAGCCGCAGGCATCCGGGCCCCACGGAGCACCGCCAGATTGGGCCGGGCCTCGGTGCCCATGTCCCCGGCCCCGGTCTCGGCCATCATGGCCCCCCGCAGGGCCTCCGCCAGTGCCCAGCCCTCCGTCTCCTCCTGATAGGCGGCGGTGTAAATCCCCGTGGCCCCGGCGTTGGTGGTGCTGGCGTTGCAGTGGACGCTGACAAACAGATCCGCGTCCAGGCGGTTGGCCAGTTCAGCCCGGTCCCGGAGGCCCATGTCCCGGTCGTCCTCCCGGGTCATCACCACCCGGGCTCCCGCCTCCTCTAGCAGCTCCCGCGCCAGCAGGGAGATGGAGAGATTCAGGTCCTTCTCGCTCACCCCGCCGTAGGAGGCGCCGGTGCTCCCGCCGCCGTGGCCCGGGTCCAGCACCACCAGCGCATCCACCGGCGGCTCTGGCATCTGGGGCTCCCGCCCGGGGCTGGTGAGCACGGCGGTGCGGGTGGCCGGGTCCCAGTGGACCGTCAGCCCCAGGGCCTCCGCCAGGGCGCGGAGGGGAACCAGGGTGGTCCCGTCCTCCGTGAAGGCGTCCACCGTCTCCAGGAGTGCGCCGTCCAGTGTGACGCGCACGGCATTTTTATCCGCTCCGGCGGCGGTGAGGGTCAGCAGAAGCAGCAGCGTAATGGCGAACAAAATCGTATGTACTCGTCCCATCGGGTTGTCCTTTCCAGGGCGTAGTCCTCCGGTCGGGAGGGCGGACGGCCCTCCCGGAAGCTGAATCACATTGTAGCGGACAAAGCCCCCAAAGGGCAAGGCGTAAATGCTGGAAAAGAATTGGGGCGGTTTTCACCGGCGCCCTTTTACCCGGACATTCCATCCCCCCGCACACAAAAATTCCGGTTGTATTTTCCACCGGACAGTGGTACAATAAGTAGGCTAACCTATCGCGGCGTCCCGACGGACGCCGGATTACCATGACTGAAAAATAAGGAGTGTCGAACCATGGGCGAAAACAAGGACTATATGACCCACCCGGAGGAGCTGGGCTGCATCCATATTTCCGAGGACGTGCTGGCGTCCATCGCCGGCGGCGCCGCCGCCGAGGTGGAGGGCATCAGCGGCATGATGAGCCTCGCCGCCAAGAAGAGCAGCGCCAAGGGCGTGCGCGTGAGCCTGGAGGACGACAGCGCCGTCATCGACCTGTATGTGATGGTCCGCTACGGCTACGCCATCCCCGAGGTGGCCGAGCGCATCCAGACCGCCGCGTCCACGGCCATCGAGTCCATGACCGGCTTCCCGGTGAAGGCGGTGAACGTCCACGTGGGCGGCGTCGCGTTCCAATAAAACGTGTGTCCGCCGGAGGCGGAGGGAGAGACCAATGATACGAAACGTTGCCAGAGAGATCGCCATGCACCTGTCCTACGAGCTGAGCTTCACGGACCTGACGGCGGAGGAGCTGGTGGACGCGCGGCTGCGGGGGGACCATTTTCAGGAGCTGGCCCCGGAGTACGAGGTCTACGGCAAGCTGCCCGGCCCCAGCCAGCGGGAGTACATCCGGCGGCTGGTGTGCGGCGTGTCCGGACACGGCTATGAGCTGGACCAGTACATCGAGAAATACGCCGTGGGCTGGAAATTCGCCCGCATTCCCCTGGTGGCCGCGGCCATCATGCGGGTGGCCATGTACGAGATCCTCTACATGCCGGACATCCCCAACGCCGCCGCCATCAATGAGGCGGTGGAGCTGACCAAGAAGTACGAGAGCGGCGAGGTGGTCCGCTTCGTCAACGGCATTCTGGGTACCTTTGTCCGCAACGAGGCGGGAGAGGCGGCCAAGGCCGCCCCGGCGGGCGGTCCGGCGGAATAGGCGGCAGGGGCGCACGGCGTGCGCCCCTGCCCTTCCTTCGAGAACAGAGAGAGGAGGCGGCGGGATGGAGCGGCATGTCTACGCCGTATCGGAGCTCAACGGGCTTATCAAGGCCCTGCTGGACAGCGTCCCGGAGCTGTCCGGCGTGTGCGTGCGGGGGGAGATCTCCAACTATAAGGTCTACCCCTCCGGCCACCACTACTTTTCCCTGAAGGACGAGGGCGGCGTCATCCGCTGCGTCCTGTTCAAGGGACAGGCCCTGCGCCTGCGCTTCCGGCCGGAGAACGGCATGAAGGCCGTCGCCATGGGCCGGGTGTCGGTGTACCCCCGGGACGGGGCCTACCAGCTCTACTGCGACGCCCTGAGCCCCGACGGGGTGGGGGATCTCCACGTGGCCTTCGAGCAGCTCAAGGAGAAGCTGTGGCGGGAGGGGCTCTTTGACGACCGCCATAAAAAGCCCCTGCCGGCCTTTCCGGAGACCATCGCCATCATCACCTCCCCGGCGGGGGCGGCGGTCCACGACATGATCCGGATTCTCCGCCGCCGGTACCCCCTGGCGAAGGTGAAGCTGCTGCCGGTCCGGGTTCAGGGGGCGGAGGCCCCGGCGGAGATCGCGGGGGCTCTGCGGTACGCCAGCCGCCACCGGGTGGCGGACGTCATCATCACGGGCCGGGGCGGCGGGTCCATCGAGGACCTGTGGGCCTTCAACGATGAGCGGGTGGCCCGGGCCATCTTCGACTGCGAGCTTCCCGTCATCTCCGCCGTGGGCCACGAGCCGGATGTAACCATCGCGGACTTTGTGGCGGACGTCCGGGCGGCGACCCCCTCCCACGCCGCCGAGCTGGCGGTGCCGGACCGGGGGGAGCTGCTGGAGCGGATAGAGAGCCAGCGCCTGCGCATGGCCCGGAGCGAGCACCGGCGGCTGGAGCAGCTGCGCCGCCGTTTGACGGAGCTGGCGGGGAAGCGGGTGCTGACGGATCCCCTGGCCCCGGTGCAGGACAAGCGGCTGCTGCTGGACCACATGCAGAAGGAGCTGATCCACGCGGCCCAGGTCCGTCTGGCGGAGCCCCGGCGGGCGCTGGCGGCGCTGGCGGCGTCCCTGGACGCTATGAGCCCCCTGAAGGTGCTGGGGCGGGGCTTCGCCCTGGTGACGGACCGGAGCGGGAGGCCTCTGCGCCGGGCCGGGGATGTGCCGGTGGGCAGCGAGATCACCGCGGCCCTGGCGGAGGGGAAGCTGCGCTGCCGGGTGGAGGAGGCAATATGCGAGCCGAAAAATTGAGAATTTCCGGGATTCCCGCCATTTTGTGGGGGGAACCCAGCGATCAGTGGATCATCGCGGTCCACGGAAGCCGCTCCTCTAAGATTGACGACTGCATTTGGATTCTGGCGGAGGAGGCCGCCGCGCGGGGATATCAGGTTCTCAGCTTCGATCTGCCCTGCCACGGGGAGCGGGTCTATGAGCAGGGACCCTGCATGGCCTGGACCTGCGTGGAGGAGCTGGGGACCATCTGGGAATACGCGGCGGGCCGGGCCGGGGAGATCTCCCTCTTCGGGTGCAGCATGGGCGCGTATTTCAGCCTGCTGGCCTTCCGGGACAAGCCGGTCCGGCGCACGTGGTTTCTGTCCCCGGTTGTGGATATGGAGCGGGTCATCGACGGCATCATGCAGATGGTCGGCGCAGCACCGGAGGAGCTGCGGGAGAAAAAGGTGATCGAAAATCCCTATGAGACCCTTTATTGGGATTACTACTGCTATGTAAAAGACCACCCCATCCAGGTCTGGAACAGCCCCACATCTATTCTCCGGGGCGAGGGAGATACCCTGGTTCCCTATGAGAGTGCTGCGGCCTTTTCGGAGCGGTTCGGCTGTGTCTTGGAGGAACAGCGGGGCGGGGAGCACTGGTTCCACACAGAGGAGCAGCTGGCGTACTACCGGCGGTGGCTGCGGAAGGAAATGGAGGAGAAGAGGCCATGAGCCCGAAGAAAAAGGAGACGCCCAAGAGCTTTGAGGAAAATATCACCCGCCTGGAGGAGATTGTCGCCCTGCTGGAGCGGGGGGACGCGCCCCTGGCGGACTCCCTGGCCCTCTTCGAGGAGGGGACCAGGCTGTCCGTCCTGTGCGCCGGACTGCTGGACGAGGCGGAGCAGATGGTGGTCAAGCTCCAGAAGGGCCCCGGCGGGGAGCCGGTGGAGCTGCCCTTTGACACGGAGGAGTAGCGATGGAATACGCCAAAGCCTACGAGGCATACCGCGCGGCTGTGGAGGAAGCTTTACAGAGCCTCTTCCTGAGAAACCGGCCCTACCGCCGCCTCCAGGAGGCCATGCGCTACAGCCTCCTGGCCGGGGGGAAGCGGGTGCGGCCCGTGATGGTCCTGGCCTTCTGTGAGGCCCTGGGGGGAGATCCCCGGCTGGCCCTGCCCCTGGGGTGCGCCCTGGAGTGCGTCCACACCTATTCGCTCATCCACGACGACCTGCCCTGCATGGACGACGACGATCTCCGCCGGGGCCGGCCCACCTGCCACAAGGTCTACGGCGAGACCATGGCCGTGCTGGCCGGGGACGCCCTCCAGGCAGAGGCCTTCCGGCTCATCTCCCTGGCGCCGGGGCTGAGCGCGGAGCAGAGGATTGACGCGGTGAATGTCCTGGCCTCCGCCTGCGGCGGAGACGGCATGGTGGCCGGACAGGTGCTGGACGTGGAGGGGCTGGCCCGCGACGAGACGTCCCTGCGGGATCTCTGCCTGCGGAAAACCGGCGGACTGCTGGGGGCGGCAGCGGTTCTGGGGTGCGTCGCCGCAG
>JAIEIQ010000283.1 GCA_029065305.1 Oscillospiraceae bacterium | reverse complement strand
CTGTAGGGGGGCAGCTCGCTGCCGCCGCCGAAGTCGTGGGGGGCCCCGGTGATGAGATCCACCGCCGTGCCGCACCCGGCGTCGAAGTGGGCGGTGTAGGGCGCGCCGTCGGCGTTGACCGCCACCAGCACCCGCTCCCCGTCGCAGGCCCGCTCGAAGATGATCTGCCGGTTGGTCAGGACCACGTTCCGGTAGGAGCCGTGGCACAGCGCCCGGCTGCCCCTCTTCGCGGCGGCGAGCTTTGCGATGAACGCGGTCAGCTCATTGCTCTCCGGCTTGTCCAGGGCGGGGCGCAGGGCGTCGTCCCCCTGGGACTTTTTCCCCTCCAGGCCCCACTCGCTGCCGTAGTACACCGAGGGCGTCCCCGGCATTCCGAAGAGAATCCCGTAGGCGGGGCGCAGGTGCTCCCTGTTCTGGAGGATGCTGGCGATGCGCTCCACGTCGTGGTTGTCCAGGAAGCTCAGCAGGTGCTTCCCCTTGTACAGCGTCCACTGCTCGGGGCCGAACTGCCGGGCCAGGCTGTGGCCGATCTCGAAGAGGTTCATGGAGTTGAAGCTGGACCACAGGCCCTTGTAGCACTCGTAGTTGGTCACGGAGTGGCAGGCGCTGTCGTTCATCCACCGGTTGTAGTCCCCGTGGAGCGTCTCCCCCATGAGGACGAACTCCGGCTTGAGGTTATCGGCAAACTGGCGCAGCTGGCGCAGGTAGTCGGGGCTCAGGCAGTAGGCCACGTCCAGGCGCAGGCCGTCGATGCCGAACTGCTCCACCCAGGCGCGGATGGCATCAAACTGGTGGCCCACCACGGCGGGGTTTTGCAGGTTGAGCTTCACCAGCTCGTAGTGGCCCTCCCACGCGTCGTACCAGAAGCCGTCGTTATAGCCGGTGTTGCCGTCAAAATTGATGTGGAACCAGTCCTTATAGGGGCTGTCCCACCGCCGCTCCCGCACGTCCTGGAAGGCGCGGAAGCCCCGGCCCACGTGGTTGAACACCCCGTCCAGCATCACCCGCAGGCCCGCAGCGTGGAGGGCGTCGCAGACGGTCTTGAAATCCTCGTTGGTCCCCAGGCGGCAGTCCACCTGGAAGTAGTCCCGGGTGTCGTAGCCGTGGCGGTCGCTCTCGAAGAGGGGGTTGAAGAGGACGGTGTCCGCCCCCAGGGCCTTGATGTGATCGATCCAGTCGAGAACCCTGAGAATTCTGTGCTCCCGGACGCCGTCGTTCTCCCGGGGCGCGCCGCACAGGCCCAGAGGGTAGATCTGATAGATAACCGCGTTGTCAAACCACATAGCTTTTCTCCTTTTTGATGGCGTGCCGCCCGGCGGACGGCGCATAAAATACCTCTTATCTCTATCGACCGCCCCACAATTTTCCTTATAGTCTCCCCCGGATTTTCAAAAAATCCCCCTTGACAGCCCCTTTTCCCCTGTGCTATAATCCCCAACAAGCAAATCATCCAAACGCGTGGAAGGCGTTCAGTCAGGACAGAAAGACTCTCAGAGAACCGGCGGACGGTGCGAGCCGGTGAGCTTTCCCCTGACGGCTGGCGCCGGAGCGGGGCGCCCCAACGGTCCGAGCGCGGACCCAGTAGGACGCCACGGGCCTGCCCCCGTTACCTATGGGCACCGGCTTGCTGGAGCCGGCAGAGTGTACACGTTATGTGTAAATCCGGGTGGTACCGCGGTAAAGTGATTTTATCGCCCCGGGAGCGGTCAGACTGCTCCCGGGGCGTTTTTCGTTTCCCGGCCCCCATTCAAATTCATGCAGAAGGAGACCTCAGCGATGAAAACCATCCACATTGCAGACATTACCCTCCGGGAGATCGGCATGGTCCGGTCCGCCGCCCTCAGCTTCAAGGAGCGGGTGGAGATCGCCCGCACCCTGGACCGGCTCCAGGTGGACACCGTGGAGCTGCCCGCCATCCGGGACCCCAAGACCGACGTGCTCAGCAACAAGACCATCGCCTCCGTGGTCAGCGCCGCCCACCTCTCCGCCGCCGTGGGGCTCACGGAGGAGAGCGTGGAGCAGGCGTGGGAGAGCGTCAAGGGCGCCCGCCGCCCCGCCCTCCACGTGATGGTCCCCGTCTCCCCGGTGCAGATGGAGTACATGTGCCACAAGAAGGGCCCCGCCGTTCTGGAGCTGGTGAAGGCCCTGGTGGCCAAGGCCCGGTATTACACCGAGCGGGTGGAGTTCTCGGCCCTGGACGCCACCCGGGCCGAGAGCGCCTTCCTCTATGAGGTTCTCTCCGCCGCCGTGGAGGCCGGGGCGGAGACCGTGACTCTCTGCGACTCCGCCGGGATCATGACCGCCTTTGAGTGCGCCGGGTTCGTCAGAGCCGCACTGGAGAACGTCCCGGCCCTCTCCAGGGTGGAGCTGGGGGTGGAGCTGTGCGACGGGATGAAGATGGCCTGCGCCTGCGCCGCCGCCGCCGTGGAGGCCGGGGCCGCTGTGGTCAAGACCGCCATCAGCCCCATGAACGTGCCCCTCACCGAGGATTTCGCCGCCTTCATCCGCACCAAGGGGGATGCCCTGGGCATCCGGTGCGATCTGCGGACCACGGAGCTGGCCCGGGCGGCGGGGCAGCTCCAGTGGATGCTCCAGACCCAGCGCAGCAGCGGCTCCCCCTTTGACAGCGGGGTGGACGACGGGGGGAAGCCCGCCATCTGCCTGTCCGCCGGGGACGACATCGCCGAGATGGTGAAGGTGGTCCGCCATCTGGGCTACGATCTCAGCGAGGAGGACAACGCCAGGGTCTACGAGGCCTTCCAGCGCATCGCCGCCAAGAAGCACTTCGTCTCCACCCGGGAGCTGGACGCCATTGTAGCCAGCGCCGCCATGCAGGTCCCCGCCGCCTACCGGATTGTCAGCCACGTCATCACCTGCGGCAACAGCATCTCCGCCATGGCCAACCTGACCCTGGAGCGGGACGGGGAGCGGGAGCAGGGCATGGCGGCGGGGGACGGCCCCATCGACGCCGCCTTCCTGGCTATCGAGCAGATCATCGGCCACCACTACGAGCTGGCCGACTTCCAGATCCAGACCGTCACCGAGGGCCGGGAGGCCATGGGCTCCGCCCTGGTGAAGCTCCGGGCCGGGGGGAAGCTCTACTCCGGCAACGGCATCTCCACCGATATCATCGGCGCGTGCATCCGGGCCTATATCAGCGCTTTGAACAAGATCGTCTACGAGCAGGCGTGAACGGGGGGCAGAGACAATGAAGCTTTCTTATACCATTCGACACTGGCCCGATCTGGACTGGGGCCGGTTCTGCGCCGCCGCCGCGGACGCCAGGCTGAGCGGCCTGGAGATCGACAGCGTGAGGAATCCCGTCCTCACCGGGAAAAACAGTCCCGTCAATCCGGAGCTGGCCGCAGCCGCCCGGCGGCAGCTGGCGGATCTGAATCTCTCCATCCCCTGCGTGGGGGTGGAGGGGGACCCGGTGAAGCCGGAGACCGCCGGGGAGCTGGCCGCGGCCCTGGAGGCCGCGCGGAATCTGCTGGTGCCCTATGTGGTGCTCCACACCACCTGCGAGGACACAGAGGCGGTGATCGCCGCCCTGGAGGGCCCCATCGCCCAGGCGGAGCGAGCCGGCGTCACCCTGCTGCTGGAGACCATCGGCGGCATGGCGGACACCGGGAGGCTGGTGGAGGTGCTGGACTACTTCGCCTGTGACCACCTGGCCGCCTGCTGGAATACCCACAGCACCTGCCTGATGCAGAGGGAGGCCCCGGAGCAGACCATCACCAATCTGGGGGCCTACGTCCGCCACGTGCGCCTCACCGACGGCGCGGCCACCGGGACCCCGGAGCTTACCGGCGAGGGGGCCCTGCCCATGCGGGAGCTGATGAACGCCCTGCGGAGCGTCAACTACGACGGCTTTATTTCCCTGGTCTGGGACCCCGCCTGGGTGGCGGGACTGGACGATCTGGAGATGATCCTCACCCACTACGCCGTCCACATGGCCCGCTACGAGCGGGAGGGCCGCAAGAGCCGCCTCTACTACAACACCGCCGGGACAGGACAGTATGTGTGGAAGAAGGACACGGTCATCGACTGCACCTTCCCCCAGGTGCTGGACAGGATGGTGGAGGAGTTCCCGGACCAGTACGCCTTCAAGTACACCACCCTGGACTACACCCGGACCTACAGCCAGTTCCGGGACGACGTGGACCAGTTCGCCCGGAGCCTCATCGCCATGGGGGTGAAGCCCGGGGACAAGGTGGCTATCTGGGCCACCAACGTGCCGGCCTGGTTCATCACCTTCTGGGCCGCGACGAAGATCGGCGCGGTGCTGGTGACGGTGAACACCGCCTACAAGATCCACGAGGCGGAGTACCTCCTCCGCCAGTCCGACACCCACACCCTGGTGATGATCGAGAGCTACCGGGACAGCCGCTACGCGGAGATCATCGCCGAGCTGTGCCCCGAGCTTCAGACCGCCCAGCCGGGGAAGCCCCTCCACTGCAAGCGCCTCCCCTTCCTGCGCAATATCGTCACCGTGGGCTACCGGCAGGCCGGGTGCCTGACCTGGGAGGAAGCCGTGGCCCTCTCCGGCCGGGTGTCCCCCCAGGAGGTCCGCCGCCGCGCCGCCAACGTGGGGATCCACGACGTGGCCAACATGCAGTACACCTCCGGCACCACCGGCTTCCCCAAGGGGGTCATGCTCACCCACTACAACGTGGTCAACAACGGCAAGTATATCGGGGACCACATGGACCTCTCCACCGCCGACCGGATGATGATCCAGGTGCCCATGTTCCACTGCTTCGGCATGGTGCTGTCCATGACCGCCTCCATGACCCACGGGACCACCATGTGCCCCCTGCCCTACTTCTCCCCCAAGCCCGCCCTGGCCTGTGTCAACCAGGAGCGGATCACCACCTTCAACGGCGTGCCCACCATGTTCATCGCCATGATGAACCACGAGGATTTCGCCAGGACGGATTTCTCCCACATCCGCACCGGCATCATGGCCGGGGCCAACTGCCCGCCGGAGCTGATGCGCAAGGCCGCCGATGTGATGAACATGAAGCAGATTATCTCCGTGTTCGGCCAGACGGAGGCGTCCCCGGGGTGCACCATGAGCAGCTTTGACGACCCCCTGGACGTGCGCACGGAGACGGTGGGCAGCCGGTTTGCCAACGTGGAGTGCAGGATCATCGACCCGGACACCGGGGAGGAGTGCCCCATCGGGGTCAGCGGGGAGTTCGTGGCCCGGGGCTACAACATCATGAAGGGCTACTACAAGATGCCCAAGGCCACGGCGGAGACCATCGACGCCGACGGCTGGCTCCACTCCGGCGATCTGTGCTGCGAGGACGAGAACGGGAACTTTAAGGTCACCGGGCGGCTCAAGGACATGATCATCCGGGGCGGGGAGAACATCTACCCCCGGGAGATTGAGGAGTTTATCTACACCAACCCCAAGGTCAGCGATGTGCAGGTCATCGGCGTGCCGGACGAGCAGTACGGCGAGGAGATCATGGCCTGCATCATCCTCAAGGAGGGGGAGGAGATGACCGAGAAGGAGCTCAAGGACTTCGTTCTCTCCCACATGGCCAAGCACAAGGTCCCCCGGTACGTGGACTTCGTGAGGGCGTTTCCCATGAACGCCGCCGGGAAGATCCTCAAGTACAAGATGCGGGAGGAGGCCGTGGAGAAGCTGGGACTGAAGAAATAACGGACAGCGGCTGTGGTCCCGCAAAAACGGAGCCCCCGCCCGATGGCGCGGGAAATAGCCGATTTTGTAAGGGGAGATGTTGACATAACGATGTGGATAACTTTGTTGATAATGTGCAAAACCCGTGTCCGGCGGAGGTTTGCCGGGGTTTCCCTCCCGTTATGGCGGGGAGGGGGGCGCGCACTTTTTCTGAAGTTGTCCAGGTTTTTGTCAAAAGAGGCGGGCTCAGGCGTTGAACACGTACCGGTCCAGCCGGTGAAACGCCTCCTCCAGCAGGCTCTTGGGCAGAGCCAGATTCAGGCGGATATGGGTGGGGCCCTCGAAGTCCCGGCCATCCTGCCAGATGACGCCCACCTCCACCCCGGCCCGGAGGAGCTGGTCGAGGGTCCGGCCCCTGCGCTCCAGCCACCCGGCGCAGTCCAGGAAGAGCATATAGGTCCCCTGGGGCCGGATGGCCTCCACGCCCGGGAAGTGCTCCGCGATATAGGCACAGGCCCAGCGGGCGTTCTCCGAGAGCACTGCCAGCAGCGCCTCCAGCCAGGCCGCGCCCTCCGGGCTGTAGCCGCCGGTGAGGGCGTGCATGGACAGCACGTTCATGCTGTTGAAGTGGCTCAGCTCCGCCGCCCGGGCCGTCCGCTCCCGGAGCCAGGCGCCGTAGATGATGGAGTAGCTGCCCACCAGGCCCGCTAGGTTGAAGGTCTTGGAGGGGGCGTAGAAGGCGGCGGTGTGCTCCCGGGCGTAGGCGGAGACGGACTGGGTGGGGGTATGCCGGTGCCCGTCCAGCAGCAGGTCCGACCAGATCTCGTCGGAGATGACCCGGACCTCGTACCGCTCAAAGAGGGCCATAGCCTCCTCCAGCTCCCACCGCTCCCAGACCCGGCCGGAGGGGTTGTGGGGGGAACAGAGAATGGCGGTATGGATCCGGTTGTCAGCAATCCGCCGTTCCATGTCTGCCAGGTCCATCCGCCAAACGCCCTCCCCGTCCCGGCGGAGGGGGCTGTGGACGATGTGGTAGCCGCTGCTGCGGAGCACTTGGGTGAAGCCGATGTAGGTGGGGGAGTGGAGCAGCACGCTGTCCCCCTGGGAGCAGAGGACGCTCATCGCGGCCATCACCCCGCCCAGCACGCCGTTGGCGTAGCCGATGTGCTCCCGCTCCAGGCCCTGGACGCCGTTGCGCTCCCGCTGCCAGGTGAGAATGGCGTTGTAGTAGGCGTCTGTGGGGGAGAAGTAGCCGTAGGTGGGGTGCTCCGCCCTGCGGATAATGGCCTCCGGGATGGAGGGCGCGGTGGCGAAGCTCATGTCCGCCACCCACATGGGGATGCGGGAGAAGCCCTCCCGGACGGCGGCGCCGGGGATGGGGATCTCCTCGGCGGCGACGGCGTCCTGCCGCCGGAGAATGGTGGTAAAGTCAAAACCCATAGAAAACAGCTCCTTTCGCGTGTTCGGTGGGACCAGTATACCACGGAGGGGGCGGGATGTCGAGGTGCTTTGCCCTTGACGCGGGCGGTCCGGCGGGGTAGAATGGTGGAAAATCCGTGGAAAGCATGGGGGAATCAACATGAAATACACCAGTCAGAGCATTCTGGACGCCGCCCTCCGGCAGTCCGCCGTGGACGCGGGCTGCGAAAAGGAGGATTTTTTGCGCGGTACACCTGTTGTTGTGGACTCACGGGCCAATCCCGGGGCCCGGCGGTATCTGGAGCTGCCCTTCGACTGCCACCTGATCTCCTACGGGAACAACGTGGTGGCCTCCGTGTCGGAGGAGTGCCGGGAGCTCGTATCCGCCTACCTCCGCCGCTTTCCGGCGGAGCACTGCTTCGAGACGCCGAACCTGCACGTTTTGAACGACGCGCTGGAGGAAAAGGGGCTGCGGGTGTGCTTCATGGCGGAGTATTTTCTGCCGGATCTGGACTGGCTGAGGCCCCTGGACTGCCCTCTCCCGGTCCGGCTCCTGGGGCCGGAGGACTTCGGGCCACTGTACCGCCCGGAGTGGAGCAACGCCCTGTGCGAGAAGCGCAGGGAGCTGGATGTGCTGGGGCTGGGGGCCTACGACGGGGAGACGCTGGCGGGCTTCGCCGCCTGCTCCGCCGACTGCGGGGGCATGTGGCAGATCGGCGTGGACGTTCTGCCGGCCTACCGGCGGCGGGGGATTGCCGCCGCGCTGACCAGCCGGCTGGCCCTGGAGATCCTGGCCCGGGGGAAGGTCCCCTTCTACTGCGCCGCCTGGTCCAACGTCAAGTCCGTCCGGAACGCTGTCAAAAGCGGCTTCCGCCCCGCCTGGGTGGAGCTGACGGCCAGGCCCGCCGCCTATGTGGAGAAGCTGAACCGGGAGGGGTGAGGCCCTCCCCCGGCGCTCCGGAAGGCAGAAAAAACGGCTTCTCCGCATAAGCGGAGAAGCCGTTTTTCTACTTTCTCGCCCGGACCAGCAGCATCATGGGACGCCGCAGCTCGTCGGTCATCCCGGGCAGTCCCAGCATTTCCTCCGGCGGCTGGGCCTCCTCCACCGCCTCCAGCCGGAAGCCGACGCCCAGAAGCCCGCCCAGAATCTGCGTCAGGGTGTGGTGCTGTTTGACGACCCTCTGGCCCAGAAAGACCGTCTCCCGCTCACCGGGAAAGAAGTACCGGTCCAGCGGCCAATAGAGGGGCTTCCCGTCCCCGTCCAGCACCCACTCCTCGTTGACCCCTGCGGTGAACACCGGGTGCTCGATGTTGAAGAGAAACACCCCACCAGGCCGGAGGGTCCGGTGGACACTCCGGTAGACCTGCTCCAGATCCTCCACATAGTGCAGGACCAGATTGGAGATCACCAGATGGAACCGCTCCGCCGGATAGGCGTAGCGGTCCAGCGCCTGAACCTCGTACCGTATCCGGGGATGGGCGTTTCGGGCCCGGGCCTCCCCGATCATGCGCTCGCTGGCGTCCAGGCCCAGCACCTCCGCCGCGCCGTGGTCCGCCGCGTATTTGCAGTGCCAGCCGTAGCCGCACCCCAGATCCAGCACCGTGCTGTCCTGGAGCGGCGGGAACAGGGGCTCCAGCTGATGCCACTCCCCGGCCCCGGACAGGCCCTGGGCACTGCGGGACATCCTGCCGTACTCAGCGAAAAAAGTTTCATTATCGTAGATATTACCCATTATTATACTCCATGGAATCAAATCAGCCACCGGTTTACCACCGGGACGCGCTTGAGCACCCAGTAGGCCCCCAGGCTCAGGGCCAGCAGCAGCGCCGCCTGGGCGGGCACGGCGTAGTAGACCGGCAGGGTGAGGAAAAACGCGGGCTTCGCTAGGGCCTGGAAGAAGGGGTGGACGAGATAGACGCAGAAGGAGGCCGAGGAGACGAACCGGACCACGCCCGGCATCCCTGTCCAGTGCGCCCCGGCCCACTGGCAGAACCGGAAGAGGCCCACGGCCATCACCAGCACAAAGAGCCCCAGGCCGTCCAGGTAGAACTGGTCCAGCTCTCCAATGGCGGCGCTGCGCCGCCAGGTGCCCAGGAATGTCACGGCGAAGCCCAGCAGGAAGGTGAGGACCGCTGGATACCAGCGCTTGGGCGGGTGGCGGTACAGATACCACCCCAGCAGCCCCAGGCCGGGACAGAGGATGGGGCCGGGGATCAGCAGGTAGAGCAGAGAGGAGTGCATACCGGCGACGGGCTGGAAGTAGCGGACAAACTGCAAAACCCCGCCGCCCAGCAGCCAGACCGCCAGAATATACCGCAGCTCCCCCTCCGAGGCGTGGCGGGCCAGGAGCCGGGTCAGCGGCAGCGCCAGATAGAGGGCGAATACAAACCAAAAATAATACAGATGGTAATAAGTGTTCCCATACAGCAGGTTCTGCCCCATCCGCCGGAGCAGCTCCTCCACGGGCGCGGAGCCCCGGGAGAGCCACAGGCGGAGAAGTTCGTAAAACACCGCCCAGGCCGTCAGAGACGCCGCCAGCCGCAGCAGATACCGGCCAAAGAGCTTCCGGAGGGGCAGCTCCCGCTCCGGGTCGTTCATCAGCGCGCCGCTGCACAGCATGAACACCGGCACCGCCCAGCGGCTGACGCTGCCGTAAAAGTCTGCCGCCAGCCACCGGGGAGAGCCCACCTCGTGGCAGGCGTAGTGGTTGGCGGTGCAGTGGATGAGCAGCACGGCGCAGATCGCCAATGCCTTGGTCAGATCGATGCCGGCGGACCGGCTGTTTCTTGCTTGTTCCCTCATTGGCCTGCGCCTCCCAGAATCTCCCGAATCAGCTCCTCGTTCCGGTCCAGCTTCCGGATCAGGCAGTCCAGACGGTCCGCCACGCCGGAGCGGATGGACGCCCGGTTCTCCATGACCTCCCGGAAAGCGGACTGGAACCGCTCGCAGGTGAATTCCTCCACGGAGCACACCGTGGGCCGCCCGATGGAGTCCAGAAAGGAGTCCACCTTGGGGTCGTAGCTGATCCCCAGCATGGGGACCCCCATGACGGCGGCGTAGATCAGGGAGTGGAGCCGCACGCCCACCAGCACATCCATACAGCCGATGATGGACAGCATCTCCTCCGACAGGTACTTCCGCCGCAGGCACCCGGCCTTTCCGTCCAGCCGCGCGGCCACCGTCTCGCACACCCCGATGTCCTCACTCTGGAAGAAGGGGATGAGCACCGCGTCCGCGCCGTAGGCCTCCCGCAGCCAGAGGATGCACCGCTCCACCTCCTCCAGAAGGGCGGGGGACACCTTCCTGGACTTGAGGGCCCAGCCCACGGTGAGCTTGTCCGGATTCCGGGGACAGCCCTCCCGCTCCAGGATCTCCAGGCCCAGGGCGGTATCCGCCTTCTTCACCCGGATCACCGGGTCCGCCGTCACCTGGACCAGCCCCCCGGGGACGCCGATGGAGAGCAGCAGATCCCGGGACGCTTCGTCCCGGACCACAATGCCGCTGGCCCGGCGGAGAACGTGGGCCGTCAGGCGGCGGTTCCGGGGGCTGTTGATGGGGCCGATGCCCTGGCTGTAGATAAACGTCTTTTTCCCCAGCAGCTGGGCCAGCCGGAGGATGAAGAGATAGTAGAGGATGCTCCGGCCGGAGGTGGCGTCCTGGAGGAGGCTCCCGCCGCCGGAGAGGAGCAGATCGCACCGCCAGACGCACCGCAGGATATTCCACAGGGACATCCTGGGCGCTGCCCGGACGCCGTATTTCGCCTCCGTGGTGGCGGGGTCATGGCTGAGGACGGTGATATCCGCGTCCGGCAGCTTCTCCCGCAGGTTGTCAATCACCGTGCGGAGGATGGACTCGTCGCCGATATTGTTGAACCCGTAGTAGCCTGAGATGAGTATGTTGCACATTTATTCGGCCTCGACATATTTTTTTCGCAGCAGACGCCCCAGGCGGCACAGCAGATCAAAGCACAGCATATAGACGCACCCGAGAAGAATGCCGAACACCAGGCTCAGCCCCGTGCGGATAAAGCCCAGGTACAGGGGGGTGCGGATGTGCATGAAGGTGTTGCACACGCTGGTGAGCCCGATGGTCCCCGCCAGACCGAACACCGCCGTCCAGAAGGGCATACGGTGCACGGCGCAGTAAACCGAGAGCATGATAGCCGGGAAGGCCACCAGGAACTCCTTGGTTCTGGGCCGGGCCAGGAGGATCTCCTCCAGCACGTTCCGGGCCAGCAGCTCCAGGGTGGAGATGGGCACATCCGCCTCGTTGCCGGTGCGGGCCAGATAGTAGTACCCCACCAGCCCCGCCAGACCCGCCAGCGCCAGGGCCCACACCGGGATCGTCCAGCGCAGGGCGGAGACGATGTCCCGGATTTGCAGGGTGTTGGAGGCGCGGCTCTTCTCAAACACGCCGTAGTAGGACACGTACAGCAGGCAGAAGAAGGCCAGGGGCAGCAGCTGCGCCGCCTTGACCCCCCGGAAGATCCCCAGCTCCAGCATGAAATCCGTGGAGGAGAGGGGCGCGGCGGTCATAATGGCCCCGGCCAGGGACAAAAGCACCGCGATCACCAGCACCCCGGCGCTCACCGGGAGAATCCGCCGGAGGGAGGACCTGGCGGGGATGGTCTGTCCCGCCCGCTTGGCGGCCTGGAGGAAGAAGGCGGCGGCCAAACAGGCGAAAACCACTGCGCTGGCGAAGCTGGAGAGCAGCCGGAAGGTGTTGGGCATCACCACCCAGGCCCCCGCCACGCACACGGCGGCGGCTCCCGCCAGCGCCAGGGTCCATTTCCGCCGCATGGGCAGGAAGGTCCCCGGCAGCAGCGCCCCGCAGATCCCGGCCCCCAGCCCCAGCGCCAGCAGCAGAAGCCGGGCGGGCTGATAGTTTTCCATCACCGAGGCCCGGCCCATGGAGATGCCGTGGCGGGCCAGACGGGCGTTCAGCCCGTCGAACATGTCCCGGTAGACGTCGATATCGGTGATGTAGGCGTAGCTGTTGTTGGTCTGCTTGATGGGCTTGAAGTAGATGACCCGGATATTCCGCTCCACGATGGTCCGGAAGAGGGTGTTCTCAATCTCCTCCGCCCCCTCGTAGCCGTAGAAGCCGTAGCGGAACTGGATGTAGTTCCACACGGAGAAGACCCGGACGGTGTTCAGGTCCGTCCCCCGGGCCACCTTCTCAATGCCGGACTGCATGATGTTCTCCCGCTGGACATTGGTCTCAATGAGGCCCACGGTGATATGGTTGTCCCGGATGTAGTCCAGGGCGAATTCCCCGTCGTCATAGCCGATGACCGCCTCACCCCCGGCGATGATATACTCCGGCACAATGCCGTACTTCTCGTACCCGGCCACCACCGCCTGGGCGTACTGGGTGTCGTTGTGGCCGTTGTAGCTCATGGTCCGGGGGATGATCTCCATGCCCAGGCCCTGAATCATCTCCACCTTCTCCGGCATGAGGCCCAGGGAAACCGCCATGAGCTTGGAGGAGGCGATGTCGTTGCGCTCGGCGAAGCCCTTGCTCAGGGTGTCCCGGTAGGAGTAGGTGGCCTCGTAGAGGGTGTCATTGACCGTCCCGTCCAGGAGGATATAGGCCCGCAGGACGGGCTCGCCGCGATACTGGGAGGAGAGGGAGGCGGAGAGGCCGTTGTCAATATCCTGGAGGAAGGACCCGGCGGGGAACCTCGCGCCGATGGCCTCCGTCACAAAGTCAATGGCCTCCTGGCCGGTGACCTCCACCAGCACATCGTAGCGGTCATACCCCCGCTCCTCCATCTGCCGGACGAATCTCTCCGGGTAGCTGGATCGCCAGTTGGCGTCCTGCATGATCTCATCCATCATGGTGGCGGTGACGGCCATGGGGGATTTCTCCATGAGGCTGGAGAGGCTCTCCTCCGTCAGGCCCACCCTCGTGATGCCCATGTCCCGGAACTGCTCCAGCCACCAGGCGATGTCGTGGTCACTCTGCTCGGCCAGCAGCTCCAGCTCCGAGTAATCCAGCACCACGTCGTAGGTCTTGTTCTCCGCCTCCACCCCCCAGCGCTGGGCGATGACCACCAGTCCGGCGATCAGGATCAGGGCCAAAGCCCCCAGCAGAATCCTGTTCTTGTCCAAAAAGTCTTTCATGCGCTTACCGCTCTCCTTCTTTTTTAAAGGTAAGATATCCCTCGAGAATGAGGGCCGCAGCCACCCCGTCCACGATTTTCTTCCGCTTCCTGCCGTTCTTTCCGGCGGCGGACAGGATCTGGTGGGCGTCGATGGTGGTCCGCCGCTCGTCCCAGAGGACCACCGGAAGGCCCAGCGCCTCCCGCAGCTCCCCCGCCAGGGCCTCCGCCTTCTCCGCCCGGGGGCCCAGGCTCCCGTCCATATTCTTCGGATATCCTAAAACAAGCTCCTCCACACTGTATTCCCCGGCCAGGCGCTCCACAGCGGCCAGCACCTCCGGGAGGCGGCGGGTGTGGACCACCTCCACATGCCCCGCCAGCAGCCCCGTGGCGTCGGACACCGCCAGCCCCGTGTGGGCGTCCCCGTAGTCGATGGCCATGATCCGCATCCGTTTTCCCTCCCCGCCGCAAAATCTCTACCATTATACCGCATTTTACCGGTAAAAAAAAGAGGATTATTTGCTAAATTTAACTTGACGAATACCCGATGGCGTGTTATAGTAAGGTTTACCTGTGGAAACGGGCTTTCTTTTTGTGCGCGTTTTCGCTTCCGGGCACGGGGAACGCCGCCGTCCAAAAGCAGGGAGGCAATCGGTACAGGCCGTCAGAGCCTGGATACAGGAATAAGGAGGTGCCGCCAGACCATGCGCGTGAAAATCACACTGAGATGCAACGAGTGCAAGCAGAGAAACTACAACACGGTCAAAAACAAGAAGAACGACCCCGACCGGCTGGAGATGAACAAGTACTGCCCCTTCTGCCGCAAGCACACGGTCCACTCTGAGACCAAGTAAGGAAAGGAACATTCATCATGGCTGAAGAAAAGAACGTCAAGAAGGATCGGGGCCGCTGGTTCCGTGAAATGAGAAGCGAGCTGAAGAAGGTCGTCTGGCCCTCCGCCGACAAGGTGGCGAAGAACACCGGGACGGTCATTCTCTACAGCGTCATCATCGGCGCGTGCATTTGGATCTTTGACGGCGTGGCCGCCCTGCTCATCAAAACCCTGCTCAATGTGTTCGGCGCGTAAGGGGTAGGGGAAGATGGCCGATAACGCGAAGTGGTATGTCGTCCATACCTACTCCGGCTACGAGAACGCCGTAAAAACCACCATTGAAAAGCTCGTGACCAACCGGGGGATGTCCGACATGATTCAGGACATCCAGATCCCCCTGGAGAAGGTCACGGAGATCAGCGACGAGGGCGTGGCCAAGGAGGTCGAGCGGAAGGTATTTCCCGGCTACGTCCTTCTCAAGATGGTCATGACCGACGACAGCTGGCACCTGGTCCGCAACGTCCGGGGCGTCACCGGCTTTGTGGGTGAGGCCAGCAACAAGCCCATCCCCCTCAGCGAGGAGGAGGTCCTGGCTCTGGGGATGGAGAAGCACGAGATCGTCGTCCTGTACAAGGAGGGCGACCGGGTGCGCATCAACGACGGTCCCCTGGAGTCCTTTACCGGCACGGTGGAGGAGATCGACCCGGAGAAGAACAAGGTCACGGTTGTGGTGTCCATGTTCGGCCGGGAGACCCCCGTGGAGCTGGAGCTGGACCAGGTGGAAGTCGTCAGCGACTGAGATACAGCGCGTTTTCCGCCGCGCCGTGCGGCACGTGGGAGGAGCGCACCATAGGCGCTCTGCTACCACCACATTTTATCAAGGAGGTGCCTACCAATGGCACAGAAAGTCGTAGGATTCGTCAAGCTTCAGATTCCCGCGGGCAAAGCGACGCCCGCGCCCCCCGTCGGCCCCGCTCTGGGCCAGCACGGCGTGAACATCGCCGCCTTTACCAAGGAGTTCAATGAGCGCACCAAGAACGACATGGGCATGATCATCCCTGTCATCATCACCGTGTACGCCGACCGCTCCTTCACCTTTATCACCAAGACCCCCCCGGCGGCAGTCCTCATCAAGAAGGCCTGCAACATCGAGTCCGGCTCCGGTGTGCCCAACAAGACCAAGGTTGCCACCATCAGCAAGGCCGACGTGCAGAAGATCGCCGAGACCAAGATGCCCGATCTGAACGCCGCCAGCCTGGAGTCCGCCATGAGCATGATTGCCGGCACGGCCCGCAGCATGGGCGTTGTCGTGGGTGAATAAGGAGGGCTTGAGATATGTTTAGAGGAAAGAAATATCAGAACAGCGCCAAGCAGATCGACAGGGCTGCCCTGTACGAGTCCAAGGACGCTTTTGAGCTCATCTGCAAGACCGCTTCCGCCAAGTTCGACGAGACTGTCGAGCTCCACGTGAAGCTGGGCGTCGACTCCCGCCACGCCGACCAGCAGGTCCGCGGCGCCATCGTCCTGCCCCACGGCACCGGCAAGACCGCCCGCGTGCTGGTCTTCGCCAAGGGCGACAAGGCCGACGCCGCCCGGGAGGCCGGCGCGGACTATGTAGGCGATATGGACATGGTGGAGAAGATCCAGAAGGAGAACTGGTTCGACTTCGACGTGGTGGTTGCCAGCCCCGACATGATGGGCACCGTGGGCCGCCTGGGTAAGCTGCTGGGCCCCAAGGGCCTGATGCCCTCCCCCAAGGCCGGCACCGTCACCCCCGACGTGGCCAAGGCTGTGCAGGAGGTCAAGGCCGGTAAGAT
>JAIEIQ010000282.1 GCA_029065305.1 Oscillospiraceae bacterium | reverse complement strand
ACTCAATGCTGTTCTGCTCGTTGCTGGAATAGCTCTGCTTCCCCTCCCCCAGCTTGTAGAGGGGCACCCCGAAAAACCGGGAGATGTCCGCAATGGTCACCGCCTTGTTCTCCACAAACTGGGCGTCCGAATTGCTCATGGCGATGGGCTGGTACTCCATGCCCAGGTCCAGCACCGCCGTCCGGAAACCGTTCCCCGGCCCGGCGTGAATCTTGTCCCACTCCCGGCGGACCGCGTCCTTCATGCCGATCTCGGTGCCGTCCGGGAGCTTCACACGCCCGCTCAGGTCCGTGGAGGCCTTCAGTACGCCGGAGGGCCTGCCGCCGTTCTCGTAGAGGGCCTGCTCGTACCGCTGGGCGGCGGAGGCGGTCTCCAGGGTCTCCCGTGCCCGGTGGAGAACGGAGACGCCTGTCACCCCGTCCGGGGAGTAGGCTTTGAAATGCAGGATGTCCGCCGGGCTCAGCCGGTACATACGCCCGCTCTTGGGTTCCGTGGCCAAGTACCAGAGCCGTCCGGTGCCCGGCTCGATCACCGGCTCACAGGTGCCGTGGGGCAGGGGGATGAGCTCCACCGGCTCCCCGTAGCCGTTCCGGTAAATCCAGGCGCAGGCGTTGCCCCGCAGGAGGCGCTGACACTCCATGAGGCGGAAGAAGACAAAGGGGCTCATGGCTTCGTTGGTCCGCTCCCAGAGCACCCGGCCCAGGGGGTGGTCCCCCAGACGCTGCTTGGTGGAGCTCTGCATCACGAATACCGGCAGCATCCCAATGGCGTTGGAGATGATCTCCACGCAGGCGCTGACGGCGCTCAGCTTCATGGCGGCGTCCGCCGTCAGCTCCCGCCGGGTGCCCGCCGGGAACCAGCCTCTGGAGCTCTCCAGGCTCAGGGAGGCCGACTTCCGCCGCCCGAGGGCCGCAAGGCCCTTGCTGACGCTCACCTCTCCCCACCGCCTCCCAGACTGCTGAGCACCGCACCGGCGATGGCCAGCACGCCTCCGGCAATGAGCCCCGCCGGGAGACAGATCATCCCGGCCCCCACCGCCACGGCCACCGCGCCGCCCAGCAGAACCAGGTCTGTGCAGTACCGGGCCAAGCCGCGAATCAGATTTTTCATGGCCGCTCCTTTCCGTGTCCAAGTTGGACACAATTTATGTCCCCTCCGGCGCTGTGCCGGAAGAAAAATCAAAATGAGAAATTACCCTCGCGGAGCTTGTCCGCCACATCCGGCTTTTTGCTCACCACCAGCACCCGGGCCAGGGCGTTCATCACCGCCGCCAGCGGGTCAATACGCTGGGAGTCGTCTTTGTGCTTCTTGTTGAGCTTCACGTCGCCGAAGTTGTTCTGGACCTCAATGGCGTTGCCCAGGCACCAGAGCAGCAGCGGATTCTCCTCCAGCACGATCCGCCCCTGGAGCAGCAGCTCCCGGAATCCCTTCACCGCCTGGTTCTGCCCCGCGCAGGTCTGGGAGATCTCCACGCAGAAGTCCGGGTCGTTGCGCTCCTCGCACATCCGGATGGCCAGGTCCGTGGCGTTGTGGCCGTCGTAATCCACCTCGTCCACCTTCCAGCCGTGGCAGCGCTCCCCGGCGCTGATCCAGTTGTAGACGTAGCTGTTATCCGTCACATCGCCGGGTGTCAGGGTGCAGTGCCCGCCCTGAGCCCACGCCTTGTAGGGCACCCGGTCTGTCTGCTCGTGGCGTAGCGCACCGTTTTCCGGCAGGAACCCGTGGGCCTTGATGGCGAGGCGTCCGTCCGGCAGGGGGAACACCGCCCCGGCCCCGGACAGGTCGATCCGCTTGCCAAGGTCAAAGCCGCAGTGGCAGTGGAGGCCGTCCGTCAGGGCGGCGAATGCCTCCCGGGGCACCTGGGCCTTCCGGGCAAGCTCCATGAGCCGGGCGTCCAGGTAGCTGTTGACGCTCTCCGCCTGCCATTGGCACATCCGGCGGGTCAGGAACTTGCTCAGCTTCGCCGGGTCCTTGGAGCCGTAGGCGGCGGTGTACTCGCTCTCGATCTCCCCCAGCAGGACCGCGCTGTACTCGTTGGGGTAGCGCAGTACCGGATTGGGCAGGAGCCACGTCCGTTTGTCGTGGGGGTTGGCGTCCAGCGGGAGCTCCCGGATCATCGCGAAATAGCGCTCGTCTGCCACCTCCCCCCGGAGGACCTGCTTGGCATACTGCTCCTCCCGGAAGCAGGGTTTCGACTCCGCACCGTCCCCGGCGGTGGTGATGACATCCAGCAGGGACTGGGCCCGCTTGCCAAAGGAGTCCTTGCCCAGATCGTAAATTTCCGAATTCAGGTGGGCGTGGTACTCGTCCACCTCGAAGTAGCTGGGCGCACCGGAGTCCTTGTTTTTGGTGTCCTTGCTCAGCGCCCGCATGAACCCGCCCCGGGTGCGGTGGAC
>JAIEIQ010000281.1 GCA_029065305.1 Oscillospiraceae bacterium | reverse complement strand
CCCCTGAAAATCAGCCGTGAGACCAACTACTCCAAGGACAAGAACCTCTGGCAGCTGAGCCATGAGGGCCTGGATCTGGAGGATCCGGCCAACGAGCCCAAGTACGACCACCCCGGCTTCCTGGAGATGGGCGTCTCCCCGGCCATGGCCCCCGACGCGCCCGCCTATGTGACCCTGGACTTCGTCAAGGGCGTGCCTGTGGCTATCGACGGCGAGAAGATGAAGGCCAGCGACATCATCCGCAAGCTCAACAAGCTGGGCGGGGATAACGGCATCGGGCTGCTGGATATCGTGGAGAACCGGCTGGTGGGCATGAAGGACCGGGGCGTCTATGAGACGCCGGGCGGCACCATCCTCTACCGGGCCCACGAGGTGCTGGAGATGATCACCCTGGACAAGGACACCAAGCACATGAAGAGCAAGCTGGCGGTGGATTTCGCGGATCTGGTCTACAACGGCAAGTGGTTCACCACCGTCCGGGAGTGCCTTCAGGCCTTCGCCGTCAAGACCCAGGAGCACGTCACCGGACAGGTGAAGCTCAAGCTCTACAAGGGCAACATCATCACCGCCTCTGTCACCAGCCCCGAGAGCCTGTACTCCGAGAAGCTGGTTACCTTTGAGGAGAGCGACTACAACCAGAACGACGCCACGGGCTTCATCAATCTCTGGGGTCTGCCCGACACGGTGCAGGCGCTGCGGGAGCAGGGAAAGCTCTAATATGTACCGGGGGCTCTGCCCCCGGTTCCCATTCTTTTTCAATTACAGACGAGAGGTATCGCTATGAAACTTTGGGGCGGACGGTTCCGCAAGGAGACGGACAGCTTGGTCAACGACTTCAACTCCTCCATCCAGTTCGACTGCCGGCTCTACCGGGAGGACATCGAGGGCTCCATCGCCCACGCCCGGATGCTGGCGGACTGCGGCATCATCTCCCGGGAGGACCAGGAGAGCATCAAGGCCGGGCTGGAGGGCATCCTGGCCGATATTGAGGCGGGGGACATCGAATTCACCGCCGACAACGAGGATATCCACATGAACGTGGAGGCCCTGCTGACCGAGCGCATCGGCGACGCGGGCAAGCGCCTCCACACCGCCAGGAGCCGGAATGACCAGGTGGCCGTGGACCTGCGGCTGTACCTGCGGCGGGAGATAGGGGAGATTTCCGGGCAGATCCTGGAGCTCCAGCGGGCCATCCTGGATCAGGCGAAGCAGCATCAGAATACGGTCATGCCCGGCTACACCCACCTCCAGCGGGCCCAGCCCATCTCCTTCGCCCAGCACCTGCTGGCCTATGGGGCCCAGCTCCAGCGGGACGTGACCCGGCTGGCCGACTGCAAAAAGCGGATGAACGTCTGTCCCCTGGGCAGTGGAGCCCTGGCGGGGACCACCTACCCCATCGACCGGTGGGAGACGGCGAAGCTGCTGGGCTTCGACGCGCCGTGTGCCAACAGCCTGGACGGCGTCAGCGACCGGGACTACGCCCTGGAGCTTCTGAGCGCGCTCTCCATTTTAATGATGCACCTGAGCCGCTTCGCCGAGGAGGTCATCCTCTGGTGCAGCTGGGAGTTCAAGTTCATCGAGCTGGACGACGCCTACTCCACCGGCTCCTCCATCATGCCCCAGAAGAAAAACCCCGACGTGGCCGAGCTGGTCCGGGGCAAGACCGGGCGGGTTTACGGGAACCTCATGGGTCTGCTGACCGCCATGAAGGGCCTGCCCCTGGCCTACAACAAGGACATGCAGGAGGACAAGGAGCCGGTGTTCGACGCCATTGACACGGTGAAGATGTGCCTGCCGGTGTTCGCGGGGATGATCGCCACCATGAGGGTGCTGCCGGCCAATATGCGCCGGGCCGCCGGCGGCGGGTTCATCAACGCCACCGACTGCGCCGACTACCTGACCCGCAAGGGGATGCCCTTCCGGGACGCCTACACCACGGTGGGCAATCTGGTCTACTACTGCACCGAAAACGGCAAGCTCCTGGAGGAGCTGAGCCTGGAGGAGCTGCGAAACATCTCCCCGCTGTTCGAGGGGGATGTGTACGAGGCCCTCAGCCTGGAGGCCTGCATGGGCCAGCGCAGGAGCTATGGCGGGCCGGCCGTGGAGGAGACCTCCCGGCAGATTGAGGAGCTGACAGCCTTTATAAAGGAGCACCGCCATGAGTAAGCCAATCGTATATATTGACGGCAAGGAGGGCACCACCGGCCTCCAGATCTATGACCGTCTGGCGGGGCGGGAGGACATTGAGCTCCTGCTCATAGACGAGGACAAGCGGAAGGACCCAGCCGAGCGGAAAAAGCTGATGAACGCAGCGGATCTGGTGTTCCTGTGCCTGCCGGACGCTGCCGCTGTGGAGGCGGCGGCGCTGGTGGAGAACCCCGGCACCCGGATCATCGACGCCTCCACCGCCCACCGGACGGCTCCGGGGTGGGTCTACGGCTTCCCGGAGCTGGGGAGGGACCAGCGGGAGAGCATCCGGACCGCCAGGCGGGTTGCCAACCCCGGGTGCTACGCCACGGGCTTCATCTCCCTGATTGCGCCTCTGGTAAAAACCGGCCTGCTGTCCCCGGACGCGCCCTTGACCTGCCACGCGATCTCCGGCTATACCGGCGGCGGGAAGAAGGCCATTGCCCAGTACGAGGCGGCGGACCGGGAACCGGAGCTGGTGAGCCCCCGGCACTACGCCGTGACCCTCTCCCACAAGCACATCCCGGAGATGGTCCAGGTCTGCGGCCTGAAGCGCAAGCCCATTTTCATGCCCATGATCTGTGACTTCCCCCAGGGCATGGTGGTGACGGTGCCCCTGTATCTGGAGGCGCTGGCGGGCGGACAGACCCTGGACAGCCTGCGGACGGCCTACCGAGACTTCTACGCCGGGGCCCGGTTTGTCACCGTGCGCCCGGACGACGCGCCGGCCTGCGGCTTTATCGGAGCCAACAATCTGGCGGGAACCAACGATCTGCAAATTTTTGTCTGCGGCAATGGGGAGCAGGTCATGCTCTCCGCCCGGCTGGACAACCTGGGCAAGGGCGCGTCCGGCGCGGCGGTGCAGAATATGAATCTCATGCTGGGTCTCCCGGAGGAGACCGGGCTGACCGAATAGGAGAAGCGGATATGTGCGAAGCAGCGAATTTCAAGACCATCCCCGGCGGTGTCTGCGCCCCTCTGGGCTTCCGGGCGGCGGGACTCCACATGGGCGTGAAAACCCACGCGGCCTGGAAGAAGGACGTGGCCCTCATCGTCTCCGACGCGCCCTGCAAGGCCGCGGCCATGTTTACCAAGAACGTGGTCCAGGCGGCCCCCATCCATGTGACCAAGGCCCATCTGGCCGGCGGCAGTGTCCGGGCCATCATCGCCAACAGCGGCAACGCCAACGCCTGCGCCCCCCACGGGGAGGAGAACGCGGAGAGGATGTGCGCGGCGGCGGCGAAGGCCATCGGCTGCAATCCCGAGGAGGTGCTGGTGGCCTCCACCGGGGTCATCGGCCAGACGCTGAAGGTGGAGGTCATTGAAAACGGCGTGCCGGAGCTGTACGGCCTGCTGGAGCGAAGCGCCGCGGCCAGCGACGCCGCGGCCCACGCCATCATGACCACCGACACCGCGAAAAAGGAGTTTGCCGGTGAGGTTGTCATCGGCGGGAGGGATGTCCATATCGGCGGCATCGCCAAGGGCAGCGGCATGATCCACCCCAACATGGGCACCATGCTCTGCTTTATCACCACTGACTGCGCCATCTCCCGGGATATGCTGGAGGAGGCCCTCCGGGAGG
>JAIEIQ010000280.1 GCA_029065305.1 Oscillospiraceae bacterium | reverse complement strand
CTCCTCCACACTGTGGGAAAGATAGTCCATACTGTCTCCTCGCGTCAGTTATTTTCTAACAAAGCAGTATAGCATAGAATCTCCGGCGATAAAAGGGGCTGGGGGAATTTTTCGCTATATTTTTGATTTTCCTTCCGCCCAGGCAATCACCTCTTCCAGATTCTCCCGTCTGGTTCCATCAAAAGACCGGGCGATCCCCTCCAGCATCGCCGCACTTTCCGGCTTCCCCCGTAGGGAGGCCCGCAGCGCCGCCATCATCATCCGGTGAACCGGGCTCATCCGGTCGTAGGCCAGTCCGCCCTGGCAGTAGAAGCCTCGGATCTCCGGCGTGCCGCCAAAGAGCTTTTCCATGCTCTCCGGCAGGCTGGGGGTGTCCACCGGCGCACAGCCCACCGCTACAGCGGCAATCCGCTTTCCAGCCAGATGGGGCAGCTGCTTTTTCAGCCAGCCCAACCCGGCCATATTTCCGGCGTACAATCCGCCAATCAGGACGACCGTTTCAAACGCCGCCAGCTCCACCCCTCTCCTCTCCCCGTAAGATACCGCCCGGCATCCCAGCTCCTCCGCAAGCCACCGGGCGTATTTTTCAGAAAATCCCGTTTTACTGCAATAAATAACAACTGTCTTCTTCATGGCATATCCTCCTGTTTTCAAACCCTCTGTCCATAATTTTTTCGGAACTGCTCCACGTGGACCCGGACAGCGGGACGGGCCTCCTCAAAGGTGCCACAGGTGTGGAGGAGCATAAATATGGGACCATAAAACTCCGCCGCCACCGCCGCCGGATCCTCCCGCCGGAACTCCCCGGCATCCATCAGAGCCGCGAAAATATATGTCTGGATTTCAATGAACTTGTCCCGGTAGAGCCAGCGGTAGATCTCCCTGCAGCGGGGATCGGCAAACTGGCTCACCAACAGCAGGTGGCGGAATCGAGCCAACGGGTCCTCAAAAAAGAAGGAGAATGTCTGTTCGATAATCTCCTGGAGCCGTTCCATCCCAACGCCCTCATAAACAGAGGTATCGTCCCCCCTCTCAAAGGGCAGGGCGGCGGAGCGGAAATATGCCTCCGACTGCTGGAGGCAGGCCTCCACAATCGCGTCAAAGATCGCCTGTTTTCCGGGGAAATGGTTGTAGATGGAGCTCTCCCGGATGCCCACCTCCCGGGCGATATCCCGGATGGAGACGCCGCCATATCCCCGCTGTGAGAATAGCTCCAGGGCCGTCTCCACTATCTTTTCTTTTGTAGTCATAGCGCCTCCTGCGAACAATCGTTAGTTTTGCTCAGTATACTAGCGATCGTTCGCCTTGTCAAGCAGATCCTGAAAATTCCCCTTGACTTTATCGTCCGTTTGTTCTATTATATAGGTAAGAGAACAAATGTTTTCAGGAGGGGTGTCCAGTGGATGTAATGGATAAGCTGACTATTCTGACGGATGCCGCCAAATATGACGCCGCCTGTACCTCCAGCGGGGCGCAGCGGGGGCATAAGAAGGGCCATATCGGCAATACCTCCTCCTCCACCGCGGGATGCTGCCACACCTTCTCCGCCGATGGACGGTGCGTCACCCTGCTGAAGGTGCTGATGACCAACTGCTGTGTCTATGACTGTAAATACTGCGTCAACCGGTGCTCCAACGATACACGTCGGGCGGTGTTTTCTCCGGAGGAGCTGGCGGACCTGACCATCCAGTTCTACCGGCGCAATTATATTGAGGGGCTGTTCCTCTCTTCCGGCGTGCTGGTGAGCCCGGACTATACAACCGAACGAATGATCCGCTGTCTGGATTTGCTGCGTAATCACTACCGCTTTAACGGCTATATCCACGCTAAAGCCATCCCCGGTACGGCCCCGGAGCTGGTGACGCGGCTGGGGATGCTGGCAGACCGGCTGAGCGTAAATATTGAGCTGCCCTCGGAAAAGGGGCTGAACGCTCTGGCCCCCAATAAAACGCGAAAGGCGATTTTCCGGCCCATGGGGCTTATCAAAAGCACCCTCCAGGAAAATAAGGAGGCCCTGGTCAAATACCGCCACGCTCCCAAATTCGCCCCCGCCGGGCAGAGCACTCAAATGATCATCGGGGCTACGGAGGACTCTGACCGGCATATTTTGTCGCTGACGCAGTCGCTGTACAACAGATACCGGCTCAAGCGGGTGTTCTACTCCGCCTATGTACCGGTGGTGGAAAATACACTGCTCCCAGCCCTGGATACCAAGCCTCCCCTGCTACGGGAGCACCGGCTGTACCAGGCGGATTGGCTGCTGCGGTTTTACGGCTTTCGAGCGGAGGAGCTGCTGGACGAGGAGAACCCCAATTTTAACCCTATGGTGGACCCCAAATGCAGTTGGGCCCTGAACCACCCAGGATTCTTTCCGGTGGAGGTGAACACCGCCAGCCGGGAAGAGCTTCTGCGGGTGCCGGGGATGGGGATGATCTCCGTCCGGCGAATCCTGTATGCCCGCCGGGCCAGGAAGCTGGACCATGAGGACCTGCGGAAGCTGGGGGTTGTGATGAAAAGAGCCCAGTATTTCATTACCTGTAAAGGAAAATTACTGAACGGCATTGCATTGCGTCCGGACAGCATCCTGCGGAATCTGATTGCGGTGGAGCGGGCCGCTCTGCCTGGAGCGGAGCTGGAGCAGCTGAGTTTGAGCAGGTTGGATAACACCTGGGAGGGAGATAGAAGTGGAAGCGAGAGAAGAAGTGATTCGTCTGTGGTTTGATATGTGGCTGCGGCGGGAGGATTTCGGTATCCAGGATGTCTTTAACAGGGATGCTGTGTATACGGAGAGCTGGGGGCCAGTGTACCATGGCAGCGCCGCCATCGGGTACTGGTTCCATGAGTGGAATACCCGGGGGCGGGTGCTGGTATGGGATATCCGGCAGTTTTTCCACAGCGGCAATCAGACAGCAGTAACCTGGTTTTTTCAGTGCCAAATGGGGGAAGAAGCTCCTATCGGATTTGAGGGCGTTTCCGTTGTCCGCTGGACGGAGGATGGAAAAATCGGCAGTTTGACGGAGTATTGCTGCGAACCGGAGCAATATAATCCCTATCAGCACGGACCAGAACCAATCTTTAAATAACGCGTTTCCCTCTCCCGCTGCCGGCTCTATCAGTTCAAAAGGCCGACAGGCGGAGTCATTCCAACGCCAAGGCTCCAGGTGAGCGCGTCTAATTCTAGGGCTTCGCCCCACCAAGACCGCACCGCACAAAACCCCCGTAGCCCCTCGTATTCGCTCGGGGTCCAGCCC
>JAIEIQ010000028.1 GCA_029065305.1 Oscillospiraceae bacterium | reverse complement strand
CTCCCCAGGAGACGGATCCCGCGGCGGTGGACGAACCCCTCCCCGGCTTCACCGCGGGACTGGTGGATTTCTACGCCAGGGTCCACCCCAGCGGGATGTTCGCGCTGACGATGCCGGAGGCCTGGTTCCAGCAGGTGATCTGGGTGGACGGCCCGGACAGCGCGGCGTTCTATGACGCGGAGCTCTACCAGGAGGGGACGGAGAACGGCTGGCTGATGCGTGTTGTGCCCCAGCCCGTCAGCTGGGCGGAGGCGTACAGCCAGGGCGATATCGCCCTGGAGGAGTTCGACTTCAACGGCAGTCCCTACCTCTACATGGTGGAGCTGAACCAGGAGCCGGATCTGAGCCGTGACGCGGAGAAAACCCGGGCGCTGATGGACTGCGCCCAGGAGCTGGCGGAGGGCTTCCGGCTGCTGGTGACGGAGGAGAGCCTCTATACGTTTGTCCAGGACTGCGTGGAAAGCGATGATATCGGTCTGGCGGTTTCCTATCTGCCCTACCTCCGCTGGAGCGGGTATAGGACGGTCTGCGGCGAGGAGGAAATGTGGGCTCTGCTCGACAAGCTCTACACGTATGTCCAAACCCATGACATCACCTGGGGGGAGACCCACAATATCCTCTCCAACCGCTCCCTGAACGACCCCGCCATCGACGGGGCCTATGCCACCATGATCCAGGAGGGCATCCTGCTGGAGCTCCAGAAGAAAAACCCGGAGCAGTTTTCCAGTGTTTTGAACAGTATCTACTTGACGGACAGCGAACGGGCGGATATACTGGAGTGGCTGAGGCCGGCTGTCCCGGAGAGCCCGGACCCCGTTCCGGAAGCCCCGGCGGAACCGGACGGGCAGACCCTCAACGCCTGGCAGAGGGGGTTTTTCGGATTTGTGTTCGCCATTCCCGCCGCGCCGGACCAGGAGCTCTACTATGACAGCCTCCACGGAGACGGCCTGGAGGCGGCGGTCCTGGATGCGCTGGGGACCTATGCCCGGGACTATGTGGGCGGCGGCGACAGCGGCGGTGACACCCGCTTTAACCGGATTATTTTGGAGGAGCCAATCCCGGCCGCTGGGCACGGGGAACAGGTGACAGTCTCCTACCAGATTGAGTGCCTCCGGGACCGGACCTACGAGGGGAAAACCTACTCCCTGGCACCCCAGGCGGGGGACCATCTCTCCACGACCTTTACCGTGATGGATCTGCATGTCATACAGAATGAGTTCATGATGGACCAAATCATGGGGGAATCGGGAGACTGACAGATTTTTGCAGTATTTAAGAGGTAATGTCCAATGAAGTTCTTGCGTCTGGCCCTGCTGAGCCTTATCCTGAGCGCTGTCCTCACCGCCTGCGGCGGCGGACTGCCCACTGTCACTAACGGAGACGAGAAGGAGAAAACGCCGGAGCCCCCGGCTGTGGAGAGTCAGGAGCCCACGATCCCCGCCGGGGATCAGGGGCCGGACGAGGAGAGCGATCCCCCCGGCGCCGAGGCGCCGGTCATTCCCGCGCCGGAGGACCCGAAGCCGGAGACGCCCTCCGGCGGGGAACCGGCGCCGGAGACGGGCGGGGACATCACCGCCAACTACGAGGACGCCACCCTCCTGGCACCCGGGGAGAGCTTTAAGTTTCTGCCGGTGGGTGTGAGCGGGACCTACGCCGCCACCTACATCTCCAAGGACAGCTCTGTGGCCACTGTGGACGGGGATACTGGGAAGGTTACTGCCGTAGGGGTGGGGAAAACCACCATCTCCATGCACTTTGAGGGGGACGGGCAGGTCCACAACTTCGACTGCATTGTCCGCTGTTCCTGGGATGAGGAGGACTTCAACAAGGTGACTGCCAGCCACGAGGACGTGACGCTTTTGAATCCGGGGGAGAGCTTCCGGTTTCTGCCGGTGGGGGCGGGCGGGGCGTACGCCGCCGAGTACACCATTGGAGACGAGGCCGTGGCCACGGTGGACACCTCCAACGGGCGGGTCACTGCCGTGGGCACGGGGAAAACCAC
>JAIEIQ010000279.1 GCA_029065305.1 Oscillospiraceae bacterium | reverse complement strand
AGTCCGATGCAGGGGCCCTCTCCGGCCCCCCGGAGCAGGCCCACCCCCCCGGTATCCAGCCCCAGCTCCAGGATCTCAATGCCCATGCCCTCCAGCTTCTCCCGGATGAAGGCGGTGGTCTGCACCTCCTCCAGGGCGATTTCCGGGTTCTCGTGCAGGTGCTGGAACCAGGAGAGGCGGTCCTTCTCAAACCGCTCCGCCAGCTGCCGCACCTGAGACGCGTGTTCTGTCACAGCAATTCCTCCCATCTCTCTCAAAAATAGCAAAGAGGAAAGCGCGGCGCTCCGTGTTTCCCCTTTACAGCCAATGGTATGTGATGTCCTCCCGCGTGGGTACCCATGCGGGGCGAGGGGGCCGGCCCCCTCGCTTATCTGTGTTATATTCTCTATAGTACAATATTTTTGTCACAAAAGCAAGAAAAATTTACGCATTTTATATAGAGGAAGAAATTGGATGACGTGCTTTACGGCCTCTCGTTCCGGAAGAGCTGAAAAGAAAAGGGAGCGCCGCCGTCCGGGAGCAGTCCCGGGCGGCGGCGCTCTGCGGCGGCTACAGGTCGAACACGCCCATAATGGCGATGCCGGCCACAATGAGAAGAATCATGGCGTAGTGCTTCCAGGAGAGCTTTTCCCGCAGGAAAATCCGGCTCCACAGCACCGACGCGGCGCAGTAGGAGGAGATAATGGGGGCGGACATGGCCAGGTGCTCCGTGTCCGCGATGGCGTAGATGTAGGCGAACTGCCCGGCGGTCTCGCAGACCGCGCCGATGTACTTGGGGGCCTCCATCCTGGGGATCAGCCGGTCCTTCTTGATGACGACGGTGTAGACGAAGCACACCGCCGCCGCGAAGAGGAAGGTCAGCTCGTAAGCCACGTTGGCGCTGTCCTCGCTGAGGGTTTCCAGCACCCGGTTGTCGGCGAAGGTGCCCGCCGCGTCCAGCACGCAGTAGGCCACCGGCAGAGCCAGAGCAAGCCAGCTCTTGGCGTACTTGTAGTTGCCGGCCTTCTGCCGCTCCAGCCGGAGCGCCTCGTCCTCCACCGAGTCCACCACGCCCAGGCCGATGGCCCCCGCGCACACCAGCGCCACGGCGAACAGGGCCAGGGGGGAGTAGTCCTCCGCCCCGACGAAGATGAGGGTCAGCACCGCCACCAGAGCCCCCGAGGAGTTGCAGATGGGGGAGGAGACGCTCAGCTCGATGTACCGCAGGCCCAGGTAGCCCAGGGCCATGGACAGGATGTAGAGGATGGACACGGGCAGGTAGGTGAGGATGATGCCGAGATTGATCTCCACCCCGCCCACGAAAATTTCAAAGCAGGCGTGGAGGCCCATGACGGCGCCCACCGCCATGACCATCTTCAGATGGCTGTAGGGGTCCCTGGGATCCCGACAGCCGATTTTCGAAAAAAGATCGGAACCGCTCCAGCACAGCAGAGCGATCAGCGCAAGCCAAAACCACATAAATTTACTTCTCCTTACACGTTCAAATTTGATTCATCAGATTTGAAGGCGTAAGGGACGTCATTCGGCTTCGCCGAACGACCGTCCCGGCAGCCTTGCGGCTGCCTGGAGGCGGTCTGCGCCGGTAGTAGTGGTTCGGGGTGACGTTGGTCATAGGGTGGTCAAACCTCCGTCGATCATTTTTTGCAGGGAGAGCAGAATCCCCAGCTTGGCGTGCTGCCAGGTGAGCCCGCCCTGGAAGTAGACGGCGTAGGGGGGGCGGATGGGGCCGTCGGCGCTGAGCTCGATGCTGCTGCCCTGGACGAAGGTACCCGCCGCCATGATCACCTGACTGTCATAGCCGGGCATGTCCCCGGGCACGGGGGCGGCGAAGCTGTCCACCGGCGCGGCGCACTGGATGCCGGCGCAGAAGGCCCGCATAGCCGCCTCGCTGCCCAGCTCCACGGCCTGGATGATATCGCACCGGGCCTCGGCGGCGGAGGGCACGCACCGGAAGCCTAAGCCCTCATAGAGATGGGCGGCGAAGATCGCCCCCTTCAGCGCCCCGGCCACCACCGTGGGGGCCAGGAAAAAGCCCTGGTAGAAGGCGGGGAGGATGCCCAGATTGGCCCCCACCTCCTGGCCCAGCCCCGGGGCGGAGAGCCGGTAGGCGCACCGGTCCACGCAGGTCTGGGTGCCGCAGATGTAGCCGCCGATGGGGGCCAGCCCGCCGCCGGGGTTCTTGATGAGGGAGCCCACCGTCATGTCGGCCCCCACATCCGAGGGCTCCACAGTGTCCACAAACTCGCCGTAGCAGTTGTCCACCATGACGAGGACATCGGGCTTGATATTCTTGCAGAAGGCGATGAGCTCCCCGATCTGCCCCACCGAGAAGGAGGGGCGGGTGGCGTAGCCCTTGCTGCGCTGGATGGTGATGAGCTTGGTTTTCGGCGTGATGGCGGCGCGGATGGCCTCGTAGTCGAAGGAGCCGTCATCTTTCAGATCCGCCTGCCGGTAGCGCACGCCGTACTCCGCCAGGGAGCAGGGGGAGGGCCGGATGCCGATGACCTCCTGGAGGGTGTCGTAGGGCGCTCCCACCGGGGAGAGAAGCTCGTCCCCAGGGAGGAGGTTGGCGGACAGGGCCACCGTCAGGGCGTGGGTGCCGCAGGTGATCTGGGGCCGGACCAGAGCGGCCTCGGTGTGAAAGACGCCGGCGTAGACCCGCTCCAGCCGCTCCCGGCCGTCGTCGTCGTAGCCGTAGCCGGTGGTGGCGGCGAAGTGGTTGGCCCCGACCCGGTTTTTCTGCATGGAGGAGAGGACCTTGGCCTGGTTGTATTCGGCGGTTTGGTCGATGGCCCGGAAGCGGTCCGCCAGACCCGCCAGCACCGCCTCCCCCCGGTCGAAAACAGCCCGGGAGAGGCCCAGAGATTCATATATATTGAAGAGTTCCATTGCGTTCTCCCTCGATTTTGCAAATTTACCGGAGAAGTGTACCATGAAACGCCCGGGATTGCAAGAGGAAACCCGGAAAACCCTTGACGGCGGGGAAAATTCTGGTATAATGAAAATTAAAGAAGGCTAGCCTTCTTACCCTTTGGCACGCCAAAGGGTAACAAACATTGTGGGAGGAATCTAAAAAATGAGAAAAAGACTTTTATCCCTAGCACTGGCCCTGGCGCTGTGCTTTGGCCTGACGGTCCCGGCGATGGCGGTGCTGAACCCCGGCGAGGAGTGGGTGGGCGACTTTGTGGTCAACGGCGACACGTTGGTGCGTTATTACGGGGACGGCGGCGCGGTCACCATCCCCGACGGCATCACTACCATTGGCGTTGGCGCATTTGTTGGTTGCACGGGTCTGATCAGTGTGACCATCCCCAACAGCGTCACCACCATTAAGCACAACGCATTCGATGGCTGCACCGGCCTGACCAGTGTGACCATTCCCGACAGCGTTACTACAATGGAGTACAACGCGTTCGGTGCCTGCACGGCTTTGACCAGCGTGACGCTCCCCAACGGCATTACCACCCTTGAAGACGGTGTGTTTTTTGGCTGCAAAAGTCTGACCAGCCTGACCATCCCCAGCAGTGTTACCGACTTCGGTCTCCGTGGCTGCGCGAGTTTGACCAGTCTGACCATCCCCAGCAGTGTTACCAACTTCGAAGGCCTCCATGACTGCGCGAGCCTGACCATCAGGAATATCCACATCACAGAGCCCAGGAGTCTAGGCATCGAATACTGCGCCAG
>JAIEIQ010000278.1 GCA_029065305.1 Oscillospiraceae bacterium | reverse complement strand
GCCTACGATCTCATGCATATTCTGGTGGGGGCGGTGATGGGTCTAAGACACCAGCATACCAACCATGATCACGATAAGGAATGTGGGGATACAGTCGGCCACAACCCGAAGCAGGGTCTTTTCCACCTCTTCCCAGGAGATGTTCAGAATAAACGCGAAGACAGCGGAGATAATCGCCGCCACAAATACAGACATGGTGGTATCCACACCCAGATTGATGAGGATCACCAGCACAGCGATAATCACCAAAAATGAAAACACGGCGAACCCAGGCAGCGGGCGCTTTCTCGCTCGAATCTTTTTGTTGTCCATTGTTTTCTCCCTTTTCCATGGGCGGCAAAGCCGCCCAGCTCTCTTGTTACAGCAGCTCCCTTGTCAGAAAGGCCATGGCGGAGTCCATCCGGGCCGCCCGGTAGGCGAAGGACTTGAACCGGTGCTCCGCGCCGTGAACCGTCAGGAAAGCCGCCCTGTCTCCGAAGATCTCCCGATACCGCTCCGAGCACCGGATGGAGGCGGTGATGTCCGCGTCACCGTGGACCAGATTCACCGGTCCGGCGTATTGAGCGGCGATGGCGAATGGGTCCAGCTCCAAAGTATCCCGATAGAACCCCAGGCCAACCTTCAGCCCCTCCACATCAACGCAGCCCTTCTCCTCCACGTCCCCCGCGTCGATGCCGCAGAGGGTCTTGTGCTCCTTCATGTTGTAGACCACGTCCGGCGCGGGGCACCAGAGGCTCAGCGCCCTCACCTGGTCCGGCCGCAGGCCCGCCACAATGGAGGCCACGCAGCCCCCCAGGCTCAGTCCGTGGATCGCCAGCCGGTTTGTGTCCACAAAGTCCAGCCCCCGAACGTAGTCCAGAATATCCAGGCCGTTGGCCACCTCGCCGGAGACGGTCATGTCCTCAAACCGACCGTCGCTCTCGCCGCTGCCGGCGAAGTCGAAGCGGACGCTGGCGATACCGGCCCCGCACAGCCGACGGGAGAGTTCCGTATGTACAAAATTGATCTCGTTGCGGTCGTCGCAGAAGCCGTGGAACAGGATAACAAAGGGGAGCTTCCCCTCCTTCCCGTCCGGAATGTGCATCATCCCCCGCAGGGTCAGCCCCTGGCTTTTGCACTCCACATATTTTTCCAAATCAGTTCCTCCTTTCGTTTCTGAATGCCCCTGTGGGGCCCGTTCCCCTCCTTTTTCTGAATTTATTTTACACATCCTTCATGTGAAAATAGCAAGCTCTCTGCATGTTTTGCCGTTTCCAACAGTTTCAGCTGGAAACCGACCGGAAAAATTGTATAGATTATAGCACTCGTCTCCCTGTTTTGCAAGGTCTGTCCCAAATTTTCCTGTTAAATTCCTGACAATCCCCCTGCTCCACTCCATATTCCCTGACAGCCAGACAAAAAGGACCGTCCGCCGGAAGAATCCGCGGACGGTCCTGTTGTCAAGCAGTATCAGTTGCTGAAGGCTTCGGTAAAGGCGTCCGCCAGCTCCTGGGCCTGCTCGGGGTAGACGAACATGCCCACAGTGTTGGAGACAGAGGTGATGATCCCGTTTTTCCAGGTTTCACAGGATTCGGGATACCACGCGCCGCCCTCCGCCTGGGTGGTGATGCGGGCCTGGAGAATCTCCTGAACCGCCGTAATGTCCTCCAGAGTGGCGTCCTCGGAGAGCTTCACCATCCCCACGGCGACGTTGGCGGTGGTGATCATGGTCTCCTGGAGATAGATCTCCTCCACAGCTGCGATCTCAGAGAGGCCGGGATAGTAGGTCTCCAGCAGCTCCCCTTCAATGACCATCATGGCATCCAGACCCTCATATTTGGCCTGGAGCGTGGTATAGAAGTCCTTCAGCGGGGAGGCTTCCTCTCTGTCCGCACCGGGCTGGTCGTCTTTCTCCTCCTCCGGGGCCTCCGGCTGGTCGTCCTTGGGCTGCTCCGGCTCGCTGGGCTGGACGGTTCCCTGCTGGCTGTCGTCCGGTGTATCGTCCTTCTTGCTTCCGCAGGCCACAAGGCCCAGCAACAGGCTCAGACTCAGGGCCATCGCAAGGCCCATCCAAAGCTTTCTGTTCTTTTTCATGTGTTGTTTCCTCCAAAAAATTCATTGATATGTTTTATTTACTGCGCCAAAAACACGGCGTCCGCATCCTTGACGAAGTTTTCCACGCTGTAGCAGACAAAGATCAAATCCATTCCATTGTCCTGGGCATACTGCGCTGCGCTGGTGCGGAAGTACCGCAGGTCCAACAGGTGGATCTCTCCAAAATACTGGCTCAAAAAGGGCGCGAGGCTGTCACTGTAGCTGTCCCGGACCAGCAGGAGCTTCTTATCCGTGGCGGCTTCCGGATTGCGGACAATACGCAGAGGCGCGATACCTCCCAAAAAGGAGGAATACTGGTCCTTCTCATCCAGAAAGCTGTCCACATAGAGCCCACCGGTGCTTTCTCTGTAGACATCCTCCACCGTGACGCCCTCCCCGGAGACATACCGCCCGATGGTGTCCGGCGGGAGCCAGTGGACGCCGGAGGTGGAGTACAGAGTGCCGTAAAAATCCTCCGACACCGTCTCCCCCTCCCCCAGCGGCGCAGGGCTCTCCCCCATGGCCTCCATGAGGGCGGCGTAGCCGTAGTAGGCCCCCAGGCTGGTCCAGTGGTGGTCTGTGCGGTAGTAGATGGGCTCGTCTGCGTGCTCCGTCAGAGCTCCGGCAATATCCGCCCAGACAAGGCCGGGAACCGCCTTTGCTTTCTCCAGATATGCCCGCTGGTCGAAGCTCTCCGCTCCCGTTGGGAGCCGGTCCCTCCAGACCTCTGCCGCCGTGGGGATCAGCCCCAGGTACACCGGCAGCTCGGTTTTTTCTCCCAGACGGCGGAGAAAGTCCAAATTCTGCTCCGCCCGGTCCGCCGTCTCCACCTTGCTGATGAGGGTGTCCCCGCAGAGATAGACGTTGTGGAACTCCCGCTTCCCCAGCAGGTATTCATACCGGGTTTTCAGCCCCATCCACCCATCCCGCAGAGGGAACTGGTCGGACAAATACTCCTCCAGCTTGGCGGTGTAGCTCCCGTCCGCAAATGCGGACC
>JAIEIQ010000277.1 GCA_029065305.1 Oscillospiraceae bacterium | reverse complement strand
AGCCCACGGCCCCGCCGGTCTTGCCCATACGGCGCAAGAGGTTGTCGTACCGCCCGCCGGCCAGCACGCCGCTGGCCAGCCCCGGCAGGTAGCCCCGGAAGATGAGGCCGTTGTAGTAGCTCATGTCGTTGACGATGGAGAAGTCCAGCCGCAGGTGCTCCGCCAGCCCCAGGCCCTCCATCATCCCCCACAGGGTCCGCAGCTCCGCCAGGGCGGCCCGGGAGGCGCCGTCCTCCGCCAGCTCCTCCAGCCGTGGAAACAGCTCCGCGCCGCCGTAGAGCCCCGCCAGCTCGCACAGCTTCTCCGACAACGCGTGCTCCACGCCGCTCCGGGCACACAGCTCCCGCAGGGCCGGGATGTTCTTCCGCCCCAGCTCCGCCAGAATGTCCCGCCTTACCGCCTCCGCCAGCTGCTCTGTCAGTCCCGCCGCGAAGCCCAGGTGGCTCACGTCCAGCAGATACGCCCCGCCGATGGCCTCCAGGCTCTCCGCCGCCAGGGATAGGACCTCCCCCTCCTCGAGGAGCCCCACCCGGCCGATGCACTCCAGGCCGGTCTGCATAATCTCCCGGTAGCCCACCGCCGCCGGGGAGGTGCGGTAGACATTCTCGTGGTAGTACACCTTCTGAAGCCCCTCACCCGCGTCCGGGGCGTTCTTGATAATAGAGAGGGTCACGTCGGGCTTGAGGGCCATCAGCCGCCCGTTCGTGTCCGTAAAGCTGAGAATATCCCGGCTCACCAGAAAACGCCTGTTGCGGGCGTAGAGCTCATACTCCTCAAACCGGCTCATCCGGTAGAGGCAGTAGCCCCGCCGCCGGTACAGGGCCCGCAGCCGGGCGCTGGCCCGCTCGCCGCCCTTGAGGGCCGAAGCGTCAAACATCCTCTCGTTCCTCCTCTTCCCGCTCCTCCAGCCTCTCCAGCACCGTCCGGTAGCCCCCGGCGCCGTAGGTGCAGCACCGGTTGACCCGGCTGATGGTGGCGCTGGAGGCGCCGGTCTCCTCGGCAATCCGGCTGTACACCAGCCGCCGCCGCAGAAGCCGCGCCACCAGAAGCCGCTGGGAGCAGTCCTGAATTTCTCTGCCGGTCATCAGATCCTCCAGGAAGGCCCGGCACTCCTCCTCTGTCTCCAGGGCCAGGATAGCCCGCACCAGCAGGGCGGAGCCCGCGCTGTGAAATACGTCCATAAGCCGCCTCCTGTCGTCCTTTCGCTTTAGCATGATAGCACGGCAGTGTGAAAAAGTCAAGGGCGGGACAGGGGCCCTCCGGTGTCGAAAATTGGGGAGGGCTGGCGGTTTTTCCGGCAAATTCCACCAAAATACGGAAAAAATTTGGATAAAACGTCAAAATTATCGACAGAGTTTTGGGAATTGGCTGGAAGATATGGACAAGATACCCGGAAATCGTTATAATATAAACGAACCATGCAGAGCAATGATTCCGACCTTCCCCGCCCCAGGCGGGAGAACTGGAGAGGAGGAGCGAGGCGAATGAACGAGCAGAGCAGTCTCTATAAGAATTCCCTGAAGCTGGAGCGGCGGACCGCCTCACTCTATGTACAGAACACAGGGAGCCAGCAGTGCGCGCCCAGCTACGGCTGGGGTCCCGGTGTGCGCAACCACTTTCTGCTCCACCACATTATCGCCGGGCGGGGGGTGTTCCTCTGCGGCGAGCGGCGCTATGAGCTGAAGGCCGGGGATACCTTCCTGGCCTACCCGGACACCACGATCCACTACTGCGCCGACGCCCAGGACCCCTGGGAGTATGTGTGGGTGGGCTTCGCCGGGCTGGACGCGGCGGACTATGTGGCCCAGACGGACCTGAAAAAGGAGGAGCCGGTCTACTACGGCCGGGACAGCGCGGAGATCCGGCGGCTGGTGGAGGGCGTCTACCACAGCTACGGCACCGCCGCCCACGACGGCCTGGCCATGACGGCCCAGCTCTACAGCCTGCTGTCCTTCCTGGTGCGCACGGCCACCGGGAGCCGGGACCGGCAGCGGGAGACGGCGGACTGCGCCCTGCTGGCGGCGGAGTACATCGTCAACCACTACGAGACGCCCATCACGGTGGAGGGGCTGGCGGAGTATGCCTCCGTGAGCCACTCCAGCCTGTACCGCCGGTTCATGAAGCGGTTCCAGATGTCCCCCAAGCGGTTCCTGCTGGAGTACCGCATCGAGCGGGCCTGCGCCATGCTGGCGGGGACCGATCTCTCCATCCAGGAGATCTCCAACTCCGTGGGCTTTGAGGATCCGTTCTACTTCTCCCGGGCCTTCAAGGAGATCAAGGGCGTCTCCCCCCGGCAGTACGCCAACCAGAAGCGGGCGGAGTAGGGGAGCGGAGCGAAAAGAAATATTTGGAGTTTTTTGTCAGATCCCCCCGGGGCCGGCAGCGCCGCTGTCCGGCTCCGGGCTGTTGTTTTGCACAAACTTTCCAGAGGGATTTTGGTGAAAGTGGCAAAATGCGGGCTGAAGGTCCCGAAGTTTTTGCAAATTGTCCATAAGTCTGAATAAAAAGTCCATGTACTTGCGAAAAGATACAGGTATAATGGGGTGGTAGAAAGGGGCGCGCGCCCCTTTCCTTCGCCCGGATAAATCATCCGGGCGGGAAGAAATGGAACATATCAAACAAGGAGGAACCAACAGAATGAAAAAAGTATTGTCTCTGATCCTGGCGCTGACCCTGGTGCTGGCCCTGGCCGCCTGCGGCGGCAAGGACAACACCCCGCCCGCCGACACCAAGGAGCCTGCTGACACCCAGCAGCCTGCCGACGACACCCAGAAGCCCGCCGACGCCCAGCAGCCCGCGGAGCCCAGCGGCGAGAAGAAGACCTACAACATCGGCGTCTCCATCTACCAGTTCAACGACAACTTCATGACCCTCTACCGCAACGAGCTGGAGAAGTACTTCGGCGAGCTCAACAGCGACACCGTGGAGTACAAGGTCAACATCCAGGACGGCAAGAACGACATGGCTGAGCAGACCAACCAGATCCAGAACTTCATCACCCAGGGCATGGACCTGATCATCTGCAACCCCGTCCAGACCTCCTCCGCCGACACCCTTATTGATCTGGCTGTCGACGCGGGCATCCCCATGGTCCTCATCAACCGCGAGCCCCTGGGCGTGGACGCCGACGGCAACACCGTGGACGAGTCCTACCCCGGCATCGTGGACAACGCCACCGTCTGCTACGTGGGCGCTGACGCCCGCCAGTCCGGTACTTACCAGGGCGAGATCGTGGCCGCTCTGGACAACAAGGGCGACATGAACGGCGACGGCAAGGTCTCCTACGTCATGATCATCGGCGACCCCGAGAACCCCGACGCTCAGTACCGCACCGAGTTCTCCATCAAGGCTCTGACCGATGCCGGTATCGAGGTGGAGGAGCTGACCGCTCAGATCGGCAACTGGGATACCAACCAGGGCCAGCAGATCGCGCAGAACGCCCTCAACCAGTTCGGCGATCAGATTGACGTTATCTTCTGCAACAACGACGGTATGGCCCTGGGCGCCGCCGCCGCCATCGAGCAGGCCGGCCGCAAGGTGGGCGAGGACATCCTCCTGCTGGGCGTGGACGCTCTGGAGGAGTGCCAGCAGATGGTCCAGAACGGCACCATGACCGGTACCGTCCTCAACGACCACATTGGTCAGTCCCACAAGGCCGTGGACGTCGCTGTTCAGGCCCTCAACGGCGAGAGCATCGACAACTACTACTGGGTTGACTACGTGAAGGTCGACGCCAGCTACTTCGCCTAAACCGAATACTGCCCCAACAGCGGGAAACAAGGTGGGTGGGCCGCGCGGAGCGGTCCACCCACTTGAAAAAATCCCGGCCTGAGGGAAACGCGGCCCCGGGTGTCCGCGTTCCCCTGAGACCGGGAGATAGAGAGACGGGAGCAAAAAGAGAATACCATTTTGACAGGAGGTCTGCTTATGAGCGAATACCGTTTGGAAATGCGGGGCGTGTGCAAGTCCTTCCCGGGCGTAAAAGCCCTGGACCACGCGCAGCTCCGCCTCCGCCCGGGAACGGTCCACGCCCTCATGGGGGAGAACGGCGCGGGGAAGTCCACCCTGATGAAGTGCATGTTCGGCATCTACAAGATGGATGAGGGGGAGATCCTCTTCGAGGGGCAGAAGGTGTCCATCGCCGACCCCATGGAGGCGCTGAAGATGGGCATCGCCATGGTCCACCAGGAGCTCCAGCCCATCCCCGCCCGGACGGTGGGGGAGAACATCTTCCTGGGCCGGTACCCCATGAAGAAGGCCCTGGGCTTCATCCCCATTGTGGACCACAAGAAGATGTACGAGGACACCGCCGCCCTGCTTAAGAAGGTGCGTATGGACTTCGACCCCCGGCAGATGCTGGGGGAGCTGAGCGTGAGCCAGATGCAGTCGGTGGAGATTGCCAAGGCCGTGTCCGCCAACTGCAAGGTCCTGATTCTCGACGAGCCCACCTCCTCTCTGACCCAGAATGAGGTGGAGGCCCTGTTCCGCATTGTGGACGACCTCAAGAGCGAGGGCGTCTCCATTGTGTACATCTCCCACAAGATGGACGAGATCCTCCGCATCAGCGACGAGGTCACCATCATGCGGGACGGCCAGTATATCGGTACCTGGCCGGCCAAGGAGCTGACCACCGACTCCATCATCACCAAGATGGTGGGCCGGGAGCTGACCAACCTCTTCCCCCAGCGGGAGAACAGGCCCGGCGAGGTGGTCTTCCGGGTGGAGGACTTCACCTCCATCAACCCCAAGAGCTTCCGCAACGTAAGCTTTGAGCTGCGCAAGGGGGAGATCCTGGGCGTGGGCGGCCTGGTGGGCGCCCAGCGGACGGAGCTGATGGAGGGCCTGTTCGGCATCCGCTCCCACACCACCGGCAGGATCACCTACAAGGGGAAGGAGATGCGGATCAACCGGCCCAAGGACGCCATCGACCAGGGCGTGGCCATGCTTACCGAGGACCGCCGGGCCACCGGCATCCTGGGGGTGCTCAGCGTGGCGGACAACATCTCCGTGGCCTCCCTCAAGCAGTACCTGGATTTCGGCGTGTGCATCAACGACGGGAAGGTGGAGAAGCTGGTCCAGGACAACGTGGCCAAGCTGAACATCAAGACCCCCTCCATCAAAACCCAGATGAAATCCCTCGCCGGGGGCAACCAGTAGAAGGTGCTCATCGGACG
>JAIEIQ010000276.1 GCA_029065305.1 Oscillospiraceae bacterium | reverse complement strand
TTCTATAACCCCTCGCTCATTTTTCCCTCGCTCCAACATTTCCCTCACCCCTTACTTCCTATTTTATCATCTTTACAGGAAAAAGTCTGCCGGTAGGCAGACTTTTTCGACAGGCTGAACCGTTACACCCATGGCTGTAACGGGGGAGAAGCTGCACGTCCCGGTGCAACGGCGGAACGCAAAAAATTGGAGGGCTTGACAAGTCAAGCCCTCCGTGCTAAGATAATCCCAGGGACACCGCCGTTGGGCGGTCAGCCCTTACAGTCTAAAATGTTTTACGCATTGACCGCTCGGGTAGCCTCCGGGCGGTCAACACGCTGTTGGAGCTAAGTAAACGAGCAGCCAAAGAACGGCCGCTGCGCACAGCAGGGTCCGAAGGACCTGCCGCTTAAACTTCTTGTCCATTGGCATCACTCCTTTCTTCAAGGAGTGGCTGACCACCCTTTCACGGCGGCGTCCCCTTTGCCTGGGGGTACAGATATTCTACTATACGCCGCTCCTTTTGTCAAACTCCGCGCCCTCAGGCGCGGCATTTTTTTCGCTTTTTTCACATAGACTTACACCAAACAGCCAACGGAGGTAAGCTATGGAAATCCATGTGGTGCGTGCGGGGGAGACGCTTTATACCATCGCCCAGTCCTACAGCGTGGACGAGACAATTCTCCGGGAGGTCAACGGCGTGCCTCCCGGCGGAGCCCTGGCGGTCGGGCAGACGCTGGTCATCCAGCACCCCCAGACCCTGCACATCGTCCAGCCGGGTCAGAACCTCTTTGGCATTGCCCGGCTCTACAACCTCACCCTCCGCCAGCTCTACCGGAACAACTATTTTCTCCACGGCCTGCCGGGCCTCCGGGAGGGCCAGGTTCTGGTCATCGCCTGGGCCGATTCCCCGGAGGGGGAGATTGACACCAACGGCTACGCCTATCCCTTCATCTCCCGCCGGGAGCTGTCGTCCACCCTGCCCTACATGAGCTACCTCACCCCCTTCACCTACGGCATCGACGCCCAGGGGAGCCTGCTGCCCCTGGAGGACGGGATGCTCCTGGAGGAGGCGGGGCGGCTGGGCGCGGCCCCTATGATGCACCTGTCGTCCCTGACGGAGGACGACAATTTCTCCAGCGAGCGGGCGGTATGGGTCCTCACCCGTCCGGAGCTCCAGGCGGCGCTGATCGAGCAGATCCTCTCCACCATCCAGGCCAAGGGCTACCGCGGTCTGGACGTGGACTTCGAGTACATCCCTCCGGCCCAGCGGGAGGACTACACCGCCTTCATCCAGGCCCTGCGGGACCGTCTGGCGCCGCTGGGCCTGCCGGTGGTGGTGGCCCTGGCCCCCAAGACCTACGCCGCCCAGCCGGGGCTTCTCTACGAGGCCCACGACTACGCCGCGTTAGGCGCGGCGGCGGACTACCTGCTGCTGATGACCTACGAGTGGGGCTACGCCTACAGCGAGCCCATGGCGGTAGCGCCAATCCCCAACGTGCGGAAGGTCGTGGAGTACGCCCTGACGGAGATCCCCGCCCGGAAGCTGTACCTGGGCATCCCCAACTACGGCTACGACTGGCCGCTGCCCTACGAGAAGGGCAAAACCCGGGCCCGGTCCATCTCCAACCAGGAGGCGGTGGAGCTGGCGGTGGCCCACCGGGCGGAGATCCAGTACGACGAGACGGCCCAGAGCCCCTACTTCCAGTACACCGCCCCGGACGGGACCGCCCATGAGGTCTGGTTTGAGGACGCCCGCAGCATGGCCGCCAAGCTCCGGCTGATCAAGGAGTACGGTCTCTGCGGCGCGGGCTACTGGAATCTGATGCGCCCCTACCCCCAGGGCTGGACGCTGCTCAACGCCATCTACGACATCCGCCGGGAGCGGTAGGCGGAGCGTTTTGCCAAACAGCGGGAATCCCCCGGCGCGCAAGCGCCGGGGGATTCCTTTTGAAAATAGAGAGAGGGAGAAAAAGAGAGATATCATTTCTGACAGCGACATCATATCCCACATCCCTCCAGAAGTCAACGGGGTTTTGGCATCGTTTACGGAAAGTTCAAAAATGGTTCAAAATCCGGCCATACTTCCCCCTTGACTGCTGGAAGAGTATGGTGTATAGTTAGCACGCTAAATATTTCTAAGGAGAGGAGGCGGAAGCTTGTTCGGACCTGAGGCGGACAATCTGGGGATGCTGGCCGGCTGCTGCACCCATCTGGGGAAGCAGTACATGGACCTGCGCCTTCGCCAGCTGGGGTACAATATCACCCCCGTACAGACCCAGGCCCTCCAGGCACTCTCCCGCGCGGGCCGGGAGATCAACCAGCGGGAGCTGGAGCAGGCCATGCGCCTGAAGGCCCCCACCGTCAACGGCATTCTGGGCCGGCTGGAGGAGAAGGGCTATATTCTGCGCCGCGCCAGCCCCGCCGACGGCCGCTGCCGTCTGGTGAGCCTGACGGAGGAGGGGCGGGCCATGGTGGAGACCTTCCGGTCCGCTCTGGAGGAGGTGAACCGGGTCTTTCTGTCCGACCTGACGCGGGAGGAGGAGGCCCAGCTGAGAAAGCTTCTCCTGCGGATCATAGCAAACTTAGAAAACGAGGTAAACCGCGCATGATCAAAAAACTCTGGCCCTGCACCCGGGGATACCGGAAATGGATCGCGCTGGGGGTGCTCTGCTCCGCCAGCGAGGCCGTTTTCGAGCTGCTGCTCCCCCTGGTGATGGCCGACATTGTGGACACCGGCATTCCCGCCGGTGATACAAGCTATATTCTTTCCAAGGGGGTGCTGATGGTGGCTATGGCCCTGGTGTCCATGGCCCTGGGCGTCTGCTCCGCCTTCTTCTCCTCCCGGGCGGGGCAGGGCTTCGGCGCGAATCTGCGCAGGGCCCAGTATGACCACATCCAGACCTTCTCCTTCCGCAATATCGAGAAGTTCTCCACCGCCTCCCTGGTCACCCGGCTGACCAACGACTGCAATATGCTGCAAATGTCCCTGATGATGGGGATGCGCCTGCTGGTCCGGGCCCCGGTGATGCTCGTCTCCGCCCTGGTGCTGGCGATCTCCATCAGCCTGAAGCTCAGCCGGATCTTCCTGGTGGTGCTTCCCCTGCTGCTGGTGCTGATCGTGCTCATCGTCAAGAACGTCAGCCCCATGTTCACCCAGTTCCAGGAGCGCACCGACGGACTGAACCTGGTGGTGCAGGAGAACCTGTCCGCTATCTGCGTAGTGAAGTCCTTCGTCCGGGAGGGCCACGAGGAGGAGAAGTTCCGGATCCGCAACGACGCCCTCAAGGCCACCGCCGAGCGGGCCTTCGGCTTCGTGGTGATGAACATGCCCATGATGATGCTCATCACCTACGGGGCCATTATCGCCGTCATGTGGTACGGCGCGCCCCTGGTCCAGGCCGGGGAGCTGGAGGTGGCCCTGCTGAGCACCTTTTTCACCTATATCACCCAGGTGCTCATGAGCCTGATGATGGTATCCATGATCATGATGATGCTCACCCGGGCCGTGGCCTGCGCCAAGCGGGTGACGGAGGTCCTCGACGAGACGCCCGACATCACCGATAACGGCGCCGGCGGGAAGCTCCGGGCCGCCGACGGCGCCATCGACTTCGACCATGTGTCCTTCAAATACAGCGAAAATTCCGAGAAGTGGAACCTCCAGGACATCGACCTGCACATCAAAAGCGGCATGACTGTAGGCATCATCGGCGGCACCGGCTCCGCCAAGTCCACCCTGGTCCAGCTCATTCCCCGGCTCTACGAGGCCCAGGAGGGCACCGTCCGGGTGGGGGGCAGGCCGGTCGGGGACTACACCCTGGAGCACCTGCGGGACGCGGTGAGCATGGTGCTGCAAAAGAACACCCTGTTCTCCGGCACCGTCCGGGAGAATCTGCTCTGGGGCGATGAAAACGCCTCCGACGAGGAGATCTGGGCCGCCTGCGACGCCGCCTGCGCCTCGGAGTTCATCCGGCGGATGCCCGGCGGGCTGGACGCGGATCTGGGCCAGGGGGGCGTCAACGTCTCCGGCGGGCAGAAGCAGCGGCTGTGCATCGCCCGGGCGATTCTGAAAAAGCCCAAGGTGCTGATCCTCGACGACAGCACCAGCGCCGTGGACACCGCCACCGACGCCAGCATCCGGCGGGCCTTCCGGTCCCAGCTGCCGGACACCACCAAGCTCATCATCGCCCAGCGGATTGTCTCCGTCATGGACGCGGATCTCATTGTGGTCATGGACGACGGAAAAATCGCCGGAACCGGAACCCACAGCGAGCTGATGAAAACCAACGAAATCTATCGCGACGTGTACCTGTCGCAGCAGGAGGGGGCGGATATCCATGCCTAGACCCGGACACGGCCCCGGCGGACCCCGGGGCGGCTTCCAGAAGCCGAAGAACACGGGCCGGACCATCGGCAGGCTGCTGGGCTACCTGGGCAGATCCAGGTGGCTGCTGGCGGTGGTGGCGGTGTGCCTGGTGCTCAACACCCTCTGCACCGTGGGCGGCTCCTACCTGCTCAAGCCCCTCATCAACGAGTGCATCGTCCCCGGGGACTACCCCCGGCTGGCGAAAACCCTGGCGCTGATGGCCTGCGTCTATGTCTGCGCCGCCGGTCTGAGCTACGCCTACTCCCGCATCATGGTCCACATCGCCCAGACGGCCACCCACGCCATCCGGCGGGATCTGTTCAGCCACATGCAGCGCCTGCCCCTGCGCTACTTCGACGCCCACACCCACGGGGAGCTCATGAGCCGCTACACCAACGACATCGACACCCTCAATGAGATCCTGCAAAACGGCCTGATCTCCCTGGTCTCCGGGGTGCTGACCTTCACGGCGGTGGTGGCTATGATGCTCTACCTCAGCCCGCCGCTGTTTCTGGTGACGGTGTTCTCCCTGGGGCTCATGCTCCTGGTGGTCATGACCGTGGGCCGGCGCTCCCGGCGCTGCTTCATGGCTCAGCAGCGGGACCTGGGGGAGGTCAACGGCTATATCGAGGAGATGATCGAGGGCCAGAAGGTCATCAAGGTCTTCAACCACGAGGCCCAGGCCAAGGCCGGCTTCCAGGAGCGCAACGAGCGCTACCGCCGCAGCGCCACCAGCGCCCACTTCTTCGCCGGGGCCATGATGCCCGCCATGGGCAACATCAGCCACATTAACTA
>JAIEIQ010000275.1 GCA_029065305.1 Oscillospiraceae bacterium | reverse complement strand
GAGCTAGGCGGCGTTCTGCTTGTTGTCCTCGATACCCACGTGGACTCGGTCCACGCCGAAGGCCCGGGCCAGAATGCTGGCCCCGCCCACCACCGCCTCCGGGTACTCCATGACCAGCCGGTGGTCGCTGGTGATGTAGGGCTCGCACTCGCTGGCGTTGAGAATCACCGTGTCCACCTTGCCCAGGCCGGAGCTGATCTTCACATGGGTGGGGAAGGTGGCCCCGCCCATGCCCACGATGCCGCAGTCCTTCACCAGGGCCGTCAGCTCCTCCGCCGTCAGCTCGCCGGGGTGGGCGGGGGGATAAATGCCGGGACAGGGGGTGTCGTTGAAGTCGTTCTCAATGACCACGCTCATCACCGGGACGCCGCTGAAGTGGGGCCGGGGCTCCACCGCCGACACGGTGCCGGAGATGCTGGCGTGGACAGGGGCGGAGACGAAGGCCGGAGCGTCCCCCACCTTCTGCCCCACGGTCACATGGTCCCCCACCGACACGCAGGGGGTGCAGGGGGCCCCGATGTGCATGGACATGGGGATCACCACCCGGGCGGGCGGCGGCAGGTGCTCAATGGGCTTCTTATTGGTGGCGGCTTTGTGGTCGTTGGGGTGGATGCCGCCGAAAAAAGGTTGTGCCATGACTGTTCACCTCGTTTTTCTTCCCTCGGGCGATGGTCTGCCCGGGCAGGCTCGCTTTTTCTATCATACTCCTTACCGGCCCCGCTGTCCAGAGAAATTTGCGGAATTTGCGATTTTTTTGCGGGATACGGTGGGAACAGGGGGATAAGTTCGTTAATTCTATAACAAAATCCAGTGTTTCCCAGAGTTGCGTTTTTCTCCCGGGTATGGTATGATATGGGAAGAAAATCGGGCAAATGCCTGGTATTTTGTTTTTGGAGGTGCGATTCTATGCGAAATCGTGTCGCAATCAAAGCAGAGGCCCGCCGTCTGATCCAACAGGGGCACGTCTCCCCGATCCTCGCCGCAGCGGTGGTGCTGGTGACAGGCTTTGTGCTGGACCGGCTGTTGGATCTGGTGGAGGGCGGCTCCCTTTTCGCCAGCTACCAGTATCGCTGGGCCTACTACCAGGCTGCGGCGAGCGGGGACATCGGCTCCGTCCAGGCTGTACTGGACCTGGTGCCGGAGGCGACCATTACATCCATGTCCATGACCATCGCGGTCTACCTCATCACCACTGTGCTCAACGGCGGCTTCTGTCTCTTCTGCATGTCCATCCGCCGGAGGGAGGACACGCCTCTGGCCACTCTGCTGGACGGCCTCAGCTGCGCCGGACGGCTGATCTGGTGCAGCATCCAGATGGGCGTAAGGATTTTCCTGTGGTCCATGCTGTTCTTCTTCCCGGGGATTATTGCCGCGTACCGGTACCGCTTTGCTATCTTCAATGTGCTCAGCGACCCGGAGCTCTCCGCCGGAGACGCCATCCGCCGGAGCTGCGAGCAGACCCGGGGAATGAAGTGGGAGCTGTTTGTGCTGGATCTGAGCTTTTTCGGATGGATGCTGCTCTCCAGTCTCACCTTGGGCCTGCTGAACCTGTGGATCACGCCCTATATGACATTGTGCGATCTGGCCTACTACGACGCGGCCCGGCAGGAGCTGGGCGGCAATGGCTGGCAATAACCCCCGGCAGGGCCCCTTGCATATTTCACGGAAATCTGCTATACTAAGCCATACTTTCAACAACAAGGAGGCTCCCGTTATGCGCACGTTTTTTCTGAGAAAAACCGTTTCCCGCTTCGCTCTGCCCCTGCTGTGCTTTGTGCTGGCCCTCTCGGGCCTCTCCGGCTGTGCCAAGGCGGCTTCCACCGTCTCCGCCCGGCTCCGTCCCGATATGTCCATCGTCATCGACGGCAGCGCCCGGGACTTCTACAACGCCTCCGGCCAGGAGGTCCACCCCATTCTCTATGACGGCACCACCTATCTCCCCGTCCGGGCCATCGGCGAGCTGATGGGCAAGAATGTGGACTGGAACCAGACCACCAAGACCGTGACCCTCTCCGGCAGCCGCACCGCCGCTTCCACTGCGGGCACCCCCGATACCGCCGCTAAGACCGCAGATGTCGCGGCGGAGATCCGGGACGACTTCACTGTTGTCGTGGACGGCGTCACCAGAACCTTTGCCGACGCCAACGGCAAAACCGTCTATCCCCTGCTCTACAGCGGATCCACCTATCTGCCTGTCCGGGCTGTCGGTGAGCTGATGGGCAAGACCGTGGCCTGGGACGGCGGCACCAGCACCGTGACCCTCTCCGGCGGACTGGTCACGGACGCGGACAGCTTCTCCGGCGGAACCGGGAGTGAGACGAACACGCCTGTTTCCACCGCCCCCAACGGGCTGATCTCCCTGGAGGACGCCAAGGCCAAAGCCCTTGAGCACGCCGGGGTGACGGCCGGCGACGCCTTCTTTGTGGAGCAGGAGCTGGACTGGGACGACGGGCGGCAGATCTATGAGATTGAGTTCTACACTGCCGGCGGCAAGGAGTACGACTACGAGATCGACGCCAAGACCGGCGAGATTCTGGAGTTCGACTACGACGCCGAGCATATGCCCTCCTTCACCGGCTCTGACGGCAAGCCTGTCACCACTATCATCACCCGGGAGAAGGCTCAGGAGATCGCTCTGGGGAAGGTCCCCGGCGCGAACGCCTCCCATGTGACTAAGTGTAAGACCGATATGGAGGACGGCAGGCCGGTTTACGAGGTGGAGATTGTCTACAACGCCATGGAGTACGACTTTGAGATCGACGCCGCCACCGGGACTATTCTGGAGATGGACGCCGACCGGAACGACTAATTCTATGTTATCCGCTGAAAAGACCGCCCCGCGTCAGACGACGCGGGGCGGTCTTGTTCACGCTTCCGGCTCAAAGTCATAGCGGGGATCGTTGGTTATTGTCAGCGCCCGGACCCGGCCCAGGCTGTCCAGCTCCAGCAGGACCAGGAACGCGTAGTTCCCCTTCCCGTCCCCCAGCAGCAGGCATTTCCGGCCCCGGTTCCCCTCGCTGGTGAGCCTCCCGGCGGCGCAGGCGCACAGTCCGGCGTCCGCCAGATCCTCCCGAACCAGCTCCAGCAGGGTCAGGGCGTTTGCCGTCCCCTCCTGCCGGTTCTCCAAGAAGGTGCAGGCGCAGTCGCTGCGGAGCAGCGGCAGCAGCCGCTGTGCTCCGCCCCGCCGGAAGAAGGCCGTCAGGGCCGCGAAGTTCCGGTCCTCGTCAAAGACCACTCCCCCGGCGTACTCCCCCTCGGCGCAGTCCCCGGAGAGGGTGCAGTAGGCGGACACCACCGCCCCGGGCTTTACGCTGTCCCGTTCGCTCTCCGCCACCAGCTCCATGGGGTGGCACAGCTCCACATCCCCCATCCGGGTGGTGACGGTGACGCTGAGGAATTTGGTCAGAGGCTCCATACCCAGGTAAGTTTCCCCTACCTTGGCGTCCTTGACCGTGCCCTGGAGGAGGACGGTGTCCTCCTGGGCCTCCACCACGCCGGAGCTCTCCCCCTCCGTCTCGTAGCGCACCCGCAGGGGGAAGCCGGTCATCCCCAGGCGCAGGGAGTCACCCTCCCGGATGTCGGGCAGGACCTCCGGGCAGACCAGATCGACCACCGCCCGGTCCTCCCCGGTGGTCCGGACCAGCACGCGGCGGCTCATGGGGTCCGCCTCCGCCGGGGTCAGGTCCTTGACCACGGTGCAGCTCCAGACGCAGTGTGTGGCCCCGTGGGTATCCATGCCCAGCAGCTCTTCTTCTCCGGTGGCGGGGTCCCCCATGGAGCGGAAGATCACCTCCGCGTCTCCGATCCGCATCCGGCTGTAGTCCCCCCGGTAGCCGGGGATTCTGGTTCCCTCGGCCATAGCCAGGCTGGCCAGGCGGAAGGCGTCCTCCGGCTTGGCGGTCAGCTCGCTCAGGCCGAAGCAGTCCAGCCGCGCCGCCATCAGACCTCGAAGTCCACGGCGACCCGGTCCTCCCGGATAGCCTTGCACAGCCCGGCCACGGCCACGTGGCGGGGATCGTTCTTGTAGGTCTCCAGCGCCTCCATGTCGTCGAACAGGGAGATAAGCACCGCGTCGTAGTTGCCGGGCGCGCGGTTGACGCCCACCTCCTGCTCCTTAATCTGGGGGATGACGCCGTACAGCCCCCGCAGTCCGTCCAGGAACTGGTGCATCTCCTTTTCCGTGCCGGGCTTGAACTTCCACATGACAATGTGCTTAATCATACAGTTTCTCCTTTTGGTTGTTCATTCTTTTTCTTGCAAGAAAAAGAATCAAAAAGAACATTTGCGCGAAACTGCGTTTCGCTTCTGTGTTATTATATCCAGCTTTCCTTGCTTTGTCAATTATGCCCGGTGGACCAGACGCCCCTCGCTGTACACCGCTCTGATATTTTTGCGCTCCATGTTGTAAATCATTCTCTCCGTCCGCTCCAGCAGGCTCAGCTCCTTGGCGGCGGCGGGCATGTCGCTGTCATCCACCACAATGGCGTGGAGCTTATCCCCCGGCTGGAAGCCCCCCTTTACACCGAAGTACTGCTGTCCGGCGGCGGTGGCTAAGTACAGCGCCTCGGGCACCGTCAGGAACGCCGCCCCGGTTTCGATCTGCTTGACCTTGGACGCCCGGATGGTCATGGCGGTCATCTGGGCCATGGAGAGTGTTTCGCCTCCGGCCACGTCGCTGCCCAGGACCACATGGAGCCCCCGGTCCAGCATCTCCCGCACCGGGGCCGTGCCGCTGCACAGATTCCAGTTGGACGCCGCGCAGTGG
>JAIEIQ010000274.1 GCA_029065305.1 Oscillospiraceae bacterium | reverse complement strand
GTGGACGTGCGGGCGTCCCTGACGGACATGCTCCGCAACGACTTCCGCCTCACCAGCGTGAAGAAGGGCTGCGAGGTTGGGGAGTGCGGGGCCTGCAACGTCATCATCGACGGCGAGTGCTTCAACTCCTGCCTGTACTTGGCCGCCTGGGCCGACGGGAAGCACATCCGCACCCTGGAGAGCCTGATGGGCCCCGGCGGGGAGCTCAGCGACATCCAGCAGGCGTTCATTGACGAGGCGGCGATTCAGTGCGGGTTCTGCACCCCGGGGTTCATTATGACTGCCGTGGAGATCCTGGAGAGCGGAAAGGAGTACACCGACGGCGAGCTGCGCAAGCTTCTCTCCGGCCACCTGTGCCGCTGCACCGGCTATGAGAACATCCTCCGGGCGGTGAAAAAGACCATGTACAAGCGCCTGGGAAAAGAAGCGCCGTGATATAAAGTGGAGGCAAATGTGAAGTACAAAGTAAAAGTGACTGTTATTGACAAGAAATTGTACCCGGAATTGCAGCAGCAATACTGCGCCGACCCCAATTCCGGAGCCTGCCCCTGCTACAATGTGGGAGACGAGTTTGTTTTCTATCGCGACGGAGACAGGGACGATTTCTGGCATATGGGGCTGAATACGCTTGTCCAGACAAACGCGGACCCGGATACCGTTGCGGGCGGACCCAAGATGCCTTTTTGTTCGGAGGCATGGGACGCGATTGCCCGCTATATTTACACAGGCTTACAGGGCGGCTCCATTATGAATGGCTGGATGAGGGACGAAAACACCATGATTGCCTGCTGTTCTGACGGAACAAGGCCGGTTATATTCAAAATTGAGCGGATTGACTATGTATAGAAAGATCCCCCGACGGCAGCTGCCGCCGGGGGTCTTTTCTTCCGGGGCATGGCTCAGTCCTCCATGTACTCCCGGTAGTCCTGCTCGCTGGCGAACAGGACCCAGCGGCCCTCCACATAGCCCATGTAACCGCTGCTGCTGTAGTAACCCTTCATCACTGTTGTCCTCCTTTGTTTTTCTGATCCCAGAATAACAGAAGGATAGACCGAAAATACGGACTGTAAAGAGGTTTTCAGAAAAAATTTTCCGCTATCCCCCCAAAAACGCGGTTTTCAGGCACCGCTGGAGCAGCTGCCAGTAGGTCAGCCGCGCCACGGACCGCTCCGCCGCCAGGGGAATTTCCGCCAGGATCTCCCCGTTGGAGACCACCCGCATCTGTCCCACCACCTGCCCGGCCTCCACCGGCGCGGAGAGGGCTTCCTCCTGGTCGATCTCAACCTCCAGGCCTGCCAGCTTCTCCCTGGGGGCCAGGATGGTGCTGTCCCCCTCCATGCGCACCTCCACCGCGGCCTCCTCCCCCAGCGTCACCGGGATGGGAGAGAGGGCGGGGGGCTCCGGCGAGGCCAGGCCGTAGGAGGTGAAGCCGTAGTTGAGCAGCACCTTGGCGCTCTCAAAGCGCTTGGAGGAGGTGGGGGACTTGAGAATCACGGCGATGAGCTCCATGCCGTCCCGCTCCGCCGTGGCGGAGATGCAGTACTGGGCGGCGTCGGTGCTGCCGGTTTTCAGGCCCGTGGACCCCTGGTAGTAGCGGATGAGCTTGTTGGTGTTGTTCAGGCCGAACTCCCCGTTCCGCAGGGAGTCCATCCAGATGGTGGTGAACTGGCGGATATCCGGGTGGTGGAGAATCAGCTCCCGGCTCATGACAGCGATGTCGTAGGCCGAGGTCACGTGGCCGTCGGCGGGGAGGCCGGTGGGGTTGCGGAAGGTGGTGTCGTTCATCCCCAGCTCCTTCGCCCGCTGGTTCATCTTCTCCACAAAGGCCTCGGCGCTGCCGGCGATGTGCTCCGCCAGGGCCACGGATGCGTCGTTGGCGGAGGCCACGCACACCGCCTTGAGCAGATCGTGGACCGTCATCTGCTCGTTTTCCTTCAGCCAGATCTGACTGCCGCCCATGGAGCAGGCGTAGGCCGAGGCGGTGACGGTGTCGTCGTAGCCCAGGGTTCCGGCGTCGATGGCCTCCATCACCAGCAGCAGGGTCATGATCTTCGTCACGCTGGCCGGCTCCAGCTGCTCGTGCTCGTTGACGGCGTAGAGCACCTGCCCGGTGGTCTTCTCCATCAGCAGGCAGGCCCGGCTCTCCACCGCCAGATCCTCCGCCCGGGCCGCGGGGGGCAGGAGGGCCAGCAGCAGAAGGGCCAGCAGGAGAGAAAAGATACGTTTCATAGGGCAGACCTTCCTTTTCCTTTGGATTTCCTTGTCCTTACCAGAAGGATATGAGGGAGGGCGGCGGGAATATTCATTGACATTTCCCCAAAATGCGGGTACACTTTTTCTGGAAAACACCGCAAAAGGAGGAATGGGAACCACATGCTGGACAAGACCAAAAGGGACTGGTGGAAATCCGCCGTATTCTACCAGATCTATCCCAAGAGCTTTCAGGACGCCAACGGCGACGGCGTCGGGGATCTGGGGGGGATTATCGGGCGGGGGGGCTGCCTGGAGAGGCGGGGGGTGGATGGAATCTGGCTCTCCCCGGTGTACGCCTCCCCCCACCGGGACAACGGCTACGATATCTCGGACTACCGGGCCGTCCACCCGCTGTTTGGGATCATGGCGGATATGGACGAGCTGATTGCCGAGGCGGACCGGCGGGGGCTGACCATCATCATGGATCTGGTGCTCAACCACAGCTCCGATCAGCACCCCTGGTTTCTCTCGGCCAAGAGCAGCCGGGAGAGCCCCTGCCACGACTACTACATCTGGCGGGACGGAACCCCGGACTGCCCGCCCAACGGGACCCGGGCGGTCTTCGGCGGCAGCGCCTGGACCTATGTGCCGGAGATCGGGCAGTACTACTACAACCAGTTCTCCCCCTGGCAGCCGGATTTGAACTGGGAGAATCCCGCCCTCCGCCGGGAGCTGTACGACATGATCCGCTTCTGGGTGGACAAGGGCGTGGGGGGCTTCCGGCTGGACGCCATCGACAAGATGGGCAAGGAGCCGGACCGGGAGGGCCTCTTTTGCAGCCATCCCCGCCTCCACCAGTACATGCGGGAGATGCGGCGGGAGGCGTTCCGGGAGGATACCCTGGTCACGGTGGGCGAGGCCTGGGGCACCGGGGTGGAGGAGGCCATGCTCTACGCCAACGCCGACGGCAGCGAGCTGAGCATGATCTTCCAGTTCGAGCACACCTTCCTGGACCAGGTGGACAAATGGGGCCGGATTCCGCTGCCCCTGGTGAAGCTCAAGCGGTGCTATGAGCAGTGGCAGCACGGTTTGGCAGGCCGGGGCTGGAACAGCCTGTTCCTAAATAACCACGACCTGCCCCGGATCGTCTCCCGCTGGGGGGACGACGGGGCCTACCGGGTGGAGTCGGCCAAGATGCTGGCTATGATGTGCCACGGGATGCAGGGCACCCCCTATATCTACCAGGGGGAGGAGCTGGGGATGACCAACATCCGCCTGTCCATAGAGGAGTACGACGATCTGGAGATCAAAAATCACTACCAGGAGGAGCTGGCCAAGGGCCGGACCCCCGAGGAGATCATGCCCTCCATCTACACCTGGGGCCGGGACAACGCCCGGACGCCCATGCAGTGGACCGGCGGGGACTGGGCCGGGTTTTCCACGGCGAAGCCCTGGCTTCCGGTGAACCCCAACTACAGCGCGATCAACGCGGAGGCGGCGCTGGCGGACCCGGACTCCATATTTTACTTCTATCAAAAGCTGATTGCCCTGCGCAAGCAGCTTCCGGTGTTCCGGGAGGGGAGCTTTACCCTGCTGTGCCCGGAGGACGGGAAGTGCTTTGCCTACACCCGGGATACGGCGGACGAGCACCTGCTGGTGGTGTGCAATTTTACGGCGGAGACGCTGCCGGAGTGCTGCCCCGAGGCGTTTTGCGGCGCGGAGGTCCTGCTCTCCAACTACCAGGATCCCTCCGGCCCCCTCCGGCCCTACGAGGCCCGGATGCTCCGCCGGAAGGGAACATAGCGGCCCCTCAGTCTGCCGGTCTCTTGGTCTGCCAACAAACCGCTTGCAATTTCCGGGAACCTCTGGTATGATAATCTGCGTATGAATTTTGCCGGCGGAGCCGGACAACATAGGAGAGAGTGATACAATTTGAAGTACGATTTCGCTGCGATTGAGCCCAAGTGGCAGAAGCGCTGGGAGGAGGCCAAGGCCTTCGCCGCCGGGGACAACAGTGCCAAGCCCAAGTTCTACGGCCTGGTGGAGTTCCCCTATCCCTCCGGCCAGGGCCTCCACGTGGGCCACCCCCGGCCCTATACCGCCATGGATATCGTCACCCGCAAAAAGCGGATGGACGGGTACAATGTGCTCTTCCCCATCGGGTTCGACGCCTTCGGCCTGCCCACGGAGAACTACGCCATCAAAAACCACATCCACCCCGCCAAGGTGACGAGGGACAATATCGCCAACTTCACCAGCCAGCTGAAAATGCTGGGCTTTGGCTTCGACTGGGACCGGGTGGTGGACACCACGGATCCCAGCTATTATAAATGGACCCAGTGGATCTTCCTCCAGCTCTACAAAAAGGGCCTGGCCTACAAGGCCACCATGCCGGTGAACTGGTGCACCTCCTGCAAGTGCGTGCTGGCAAACGAGGAGGTGGTGGAGGGCGTCTGCGAGCGCTGCGGCAGCGCCGTCATCCGCAAGGAGAAGTCCCAGTGGATGCTGCGCATCACCCAGTACGCCCAGCGGCTTATCGACGATCTGGACGAGCTGGACTTCATCGAGCGGGTGAAGATCCAGCAGAAGAACTGGATTGGCCGCTCCACCGGCGCGGAGGTCGTCTTCAAGGCCACCACCGGCGACGACATTATCGTGTTCACCACCCGGCCCGACACCCTCTTCGGCGCCACCTATATGGTCCTCTCCCCGGAGCATGAGCTCGTCAAAAAGTGGATGCCCCTGCTGAAAAACGCCGGTGAGGTCCAGGACTACCAGCGCGCCGCCGCCTCCAAGAGCGATCTGGAGCGGACGGAGCTGAACAAGGAGAAGACCGGCGTGTGCCTGGACGGGGTGCGGGGCGTGAACCCGGTGAACGGCCGGGAGATCCCCATCTTCATCTCCGACTACGTGCTGTCCACATACGGCACCGGGGCGATTATGGCC
>JAIEIQ010000273.1 GCA_029065305.1 Oscillospiraceae bacterium | reverse complement strand
GTATACAGCGTTTGGCGGGAAAAAATCCTCTCAAAGCCGTGAAGCTTTCGGAACAATACAGAAACGAAGGGTTACAATTCAGGAACAGAATGGGAAAAACCGGCAGTTTCCGTCGAAAAGCCGATCCTTCCGCCCCTACTGAATAAACGGCAGAATCAGCCCCGCCAGCATCGTCACCACCAGGAGAATGATAATTCCCCGGGAGATAATCTTCACCCATTTCTGGCTCATGTCGCTTCCTCCTCTGTCAAAATCTTTTTGATGGCCTTCTCGGCCCTGCTCCGGGGGAGCATCAGCTCGTGGCCGCACCCCTCGCAGCGCAGCTTGATATCCATGCCGACCCGCAGGATGGTCCAGGTTCTGCTCCCGCAGGGGTGGGGCTTTTTCAGCTCCACCCGCCCGCCCAGCTTCAAATCCATATTCTCCCCTCCTCTTCTTTTCAACGGTCAAGCCCCACTTCGCATATGATAGCCTATCTGAAAAAGATAGGACGGTGCATCCCATTGCGAAGAAACATCTATCTGCCGGAGGGCATGGGCCCTCTCTTTCCGGACCACCAGCCCCTCTCTGTCCTGGAGCGGGCCATGGAGGAGCAGACCGTGCTGGAGGGCATGGCCATCCGCTGTGACGGACAGCGGGACCTGACGGTCCGCTTCGGCGGCTATGAGGGGGTTATTCCCCGGGAGGACGGCGTCCACCCCGCCGTCAGCGGCGCGGAGCGGGATATCGCGGTGCTCTCCCGGGTGGGACGGCCCACCTGCTTCACCATCTCCTCCATCCGAACCGACGGCGTGGGCCGGCCCCACCTCCGCCTCTCCCGCCGCGCGGCCCAGGAGCAGGCAATTGCCTGGCTTCTGGAGAACAGCGCGCCGGGAAGTATTCTCCCCGCCCGCGTGACCCACCTGGAGAAGTTCGGGGCCTTTGTGGATCTGGGCTGCGGGTTTACATCCCTCATTCCTCTGGAGAACATATCAGTGGCCCGCATCGGCCACCCCTCCGCCCGCTTCCGGGTGGATCAGGACATTCTGGCGGTGGTCACTGACGTAGACGCCAAGAACTGCCGCTTCTATCTCAGCCACAAGGAGCTGCTGGGCACCTGGCTGGAGAACGCCGCCGGCTTCGCCCCCGGGGAGACGGTGCCGGGGATTGTACGGGGCGTTCGGGACTACGGCATCTTTGTGGAGCTGGCTCCTAATCTCTCGGGCTTGGCGGACTGGAGGCCCGGCCTCTGCGAGGGGGACGGCGTTACTGTGTACATCAAGTCCATCCGCCCCGAGGGCCGCAAGGTCAAGCTCCAGATCATTCAGCGTCTGGCCGCGGCGCCGGAGCCCGCGCCGGTGAAATACTTCATAACCGACGGGGAGATCCACAGCTGGGTCTACTGAGGTTGTGCATTCTTTTCTTGTGAACAAGAAAAGAATCAAAAGAAAACTTTATTGGTCCTTGATATTTTCCCAGAACGCCCGCGCCGCCTGCTCGGTTTTATTATCGCCGTATTGGTAGTAGGTTACGTCCTTCAGCTCGTCGGGCAGGTACTGCTGGCGGACCCAATGGCCCGGGAAATTGTGGGGGTAGAGGTACCCCTGCTCCCGCTCCTGGCCGGTGGTATCGGCGTGGACATTCTGCAATTCTCTGGGGACGGACCCGGTCCGTCCCTTCTTCACGTCCGACCAGGCCGCGCCGATGGCCTCCACCACACTGTTGGATTTGGGGGCTGTAGCCAGCAGCACCGCCGCCTGGGCTAACGGGAGCTGGGCCTCCGGGAGCCCCAGCTGCATGGCTGTATCCACACAGGCCTTTACAATGGCGATGGCCTGGGGGTAGGCCATGCCGATATCCTCGCTGGCGGAGCACAGCAGGCGGCGGCTGGGGGTGATGAGATCCCCCGCCTCCAGAAACCGGGCCAGGTAGTGGAGGGCCGCGTCCGGGTCGCTGCCCCGGAGGGACTTCATCAGGGCGGAGGCCAGATCGTACATGGCGTCCCCGCCCCGGTCATAGCGCATGGCGCTCCGCTGGGCCACCTGCTGGGCGTCGGCCACGGTCAGCGTCAGGGCGCCGTCCACTGGTGCCGCCGCTTCGTAGAGCAGCTCCACCGCGTTCATGGCTTTCCGCACATCCCCGCCGCAGGCGTGGGCGATATAGTCCGGTGCGCCCTCCTCCCACCGGAGGGGGAGCTTGCTCTCCTTTTGCAGGATTCCAAAGGCCCGCTCCACGGCGGGCAGGACCTCGGCGGCGGAGACAGGCTTGAACTCAAAGACTGTGCTCCGGCTGAGAAGTGCGCCATAGACATAGAAATAGGGGTTTTCTGTGGTGGAGGCAATCAGCGTGATGGCCCCATTCTCCATGAACTCCAGCAGGGACTGCTGCTGTTTCTTATTGAAGTACTGGATCTCATCCAGGTACAGCAGGACGCCTCCCGGTGCCATGAGGGTTCCCACGTCCGCCATGATGTCCTTGATATCCTGGAGGGAGGCGGTGGTGGCGTTGAGGCGGTACAGGGTTCGGTGGGTGCGCCGGGCGATGATATTGGCGATGGTGGTCTTACCGGTGCCGGAGGGGCCGTAAAAGACCATGTTGGCGTCTGTGCCCTTTTCGATGAACCGGCGCAGCAGTGCGTCCGGACCCAGCAGGTGCTTCTGCCCCACCACCTCCTCCAGCCCCTGAGGGCGGATGCGGTCCGCTAAGGGATGGTCCATGGGTGGTCACTCCTTTCCTCTCTTCGATCAGCTCCTGCATTTTTCCGCGTCAATCGCCAGCACCACCATCAGACTGCACAGAGCGTTGGCCGGGTCCGGCACGTCGATGACGTAGGTATCCGTCCAGTTGAAGAGCTCCTTGCTGATGGAGGCAACATGGCCCTGGCTGGCACTGCGGATGGAGTAGTCCCACTCCATGAAGCTCCCATCCACCTCCCAGTCGCTGGAATCGAAGGTAAATCGGGGGGTGAAAAAGGTGAACTCCTTGCGGATTGCGCCGATGTACTCGCCGTAGGCGTAGAGCTCAAATTTCGGCAGGAAGGTCAGCACCCTCTCCTGGACAGTGCCGATATGCTCTCCCCGGGCGTCCAGGATGTGGAGGCAGTGGCCCCAGCTGAGCTGGCCCTCCACGGTGAAGATGGTATTGCCGTCCTCGGTGTAGATATCATAGCTGTCGAACCAGGAGAAAAGACGCTGTTTGAACAATAATCTCATCGGGTTCCATACTCCTTTTGCCCCCGCCGCCTTTAGAAGCGGCGGGGCTTGGTCTATAGGGCAGTGTACCACAAATCCAGCCCGGTTGCAACCTCTCAGATCCCCAGCAGACGGGTCCACAGCTTTTCCGCGTTGTGGGCCAGCTCCATCCGGTTCACAATCAGCTCCATGGTATGGCGCTGGGAGCTGCTGTCCCAGTCCCGGGCCGCGCAGCTCTGGACAGCGCCGCGGCTTCAGCGGTGTAGTAGGTGCGGACCCGCTCCAGATGACCGATCAAGTCGTTAAGCTGATCCATCTCAATGGATAATTCGTATGTCATAAAAACCTCCTTGCTTTTTTCCCGGAGGTCTGGTAGAATAGATTCACAAAAACCTTCTGGCTTTTTGTGTATAAGGCAATCGGGCTTTTCTTTCATGGGTGGGCCCGGTTGTCTTATTTTTCTTGGGCTAAAAGCAGGTGGATCCCCTGACGAATTGCCTCAGCTCGCACAATTTCGTGCTCTCTACAGTATTCATCCAGGCGCTGCAACGTTTCATCGTCGATTCTGACTTTTATATCGTTGTTCTTTGGATTCACCGCTTTAGGCCGTCCTGTCCGTGGAGACAAATCTTCTCCCCCCTTTCTGAGTTCCACAAATATATTATAGATTACGGAACTCAATAAGTCAAGTGCAAAATAAAAAATCTCCGCGCAAAATGAGCGGAGATTTCATCTATTTACTTGCGGCGCAAATTTTTCCGTTTTGGATCTCGCAAACCGCCGAAGAATGTGGTAAAATGGCGCTGAGGTGATCAACATGAAAGATAAAGCGGCCATTTCGGCCATCATCGAGGAATTAAAAAACCTCTATCCCGCCGCCGAGTGCTCCCTCCCCTTCGACCCTGAGAAAGCCTACGAGCTCCTTTTCTCCGTGCGTCTGGCGGCACAGTGTACCGACGCCCGGGTGAATATGGTGACGCCCATCCTCTACGCCCGATTCCCCACATTGGAGGCGTTGGCTGGCGCCTCTGAGGAGGAGGTAGGGGAAATCATCCACTCCACCGGCTTCTGGCGGGCCAAGGCCCGGGACATCGTCGCCGCCAGCAAAATGCTGGTGGAGGAATACGGCGGGCGGGTGCCGGATACCATGGAGGCGCTTTTGAAGCTCCCCGGCGTGGGACGCAAGACCGCCAATCTCATCCTGGGGGACGTCTACGGAAAAGAGGGCTACGTCTGCGACACCCACTGTATCCGCATTACCGGCCTGCTGGGCATCACCGACGGCAGCAAGGACCCGCTGAAGGTGGAAACACAGCTGCGCCAGTGCATCCCGCCCGAGGAGAGCAACGATTTCTGCCACCGGATGGTGCTCCATGGCCGGGCGGTGTGCGTGGCCCGGAAACCGGACTGTGAGCGCTGTACCCTGCGTCCCTGGTGCGACCATTGGCAAGGCGAATGATGTATGCGGCGGGTGGCCCCCGGTGCATGTGCGCCGCCTTATAGACGAGGCAACTATGCTAAGCTGAACGCAGTATCAAACCGGAATTTACAGGGATGAAACTATGCGAAACGATATTTTGAAGAAGTTGCAGCAGGAAATATATGACAGATGCCAAAAAGAAACAAATAAGTTTGGTATGGGGTGTTATTATCATATTGTTGCAGTGGTTAAAAACGCAGAAATTCTGGCAGGAGAATATGGGGCGGATAAGGAAATTGTCATGATAGCAGCTTGGCTGCATGATATTGCGTCTATCACAGAATATAGCTTGTATGAGCTTCATCATATACATGGAGCAGAAATGGCATATAGTATTCTAAAAGAATATGGTTACGAGGACAAAAGAATTTTATTAGTGCAAAAATGTATTAAAAACCACAGAGGAAGTATAGCTCTTGAGAGAAATAGTATTGAGGAATTATGCGTCGCCGATGCTGACGCAATTTCACATTTTGACAGTCTGCCAAGTTTGTTGTATTTAGCTTATGTTCAAAGAGGGATGGGGATTGAAGATGGTAAGGAATTTGTAAAAGATAAGCAGATAAGAAGCTTCCAAAAATTATCCGCAAGAAGTAAAAAGCACTATCAATCCAAATTTGAAAAAACCATGGAAGTCTTGGGGTAACAGCTTTAAATTCTCATGGAAAAATGTATGATTCGAATAAGACCATATAAAGCTTTGGATTCAGAGGAGGCATAGCCAGCCCCCTCTCTCTAAAAAGTTCTCCCAGCCTGACAGGCCGGGAGAACTTTTTTGTCCCGACCATCATATACTGGAGAGACAACGACAGGGAGGAAGCCAATGCCATGAAGCAAAACGACACATCCAAGCTCCAACAGGTCCTGGGCAGTAAAAAGACGCTGGAGCGGGTCGCCAAGTCCCCGGACGCCAAGGCCCTGGCCCAGCTGCTGACCCAGAGTCAGGATGAGGCATCCCTCAAGCAGGCGGCGGAGCGCGCGGCCAAGGGGGACACCTCTCAAATCAGCGCAATCATCCAGTCCGTTATGAAGAGCCCCGGCGGCGCGGAGCTCCTTGAGCGGCTCAACGGCGTTATCGGCCAAAAATAAACCATCCAGGGCGGAAGGGAGTGGACGTATATGGGTGAATTTGAAGAAAAACTGAATGCACTGCTCTCCAACCCGGACGCCCTCTCCCAGGTGATGAACCTGGCCCAGTCCCTGGACCTGGGAGGCGGGAGCAATGGGGGGCCTCCCTCCGAAAACGGAGGAGTTCCCCCTTCCCCGCCGTCCGCCGCCGGCGGATCTGGCCTTGGAAATCTGGGAAATTTGGGAGATCTGGCAGGGCTGGGGAACCTGCTGGGGCAGATCGACCCAAAGCTGATCCAGCGCCTGCTTCCCCTGGTGGGGGAGCTGAGCGGCGGTAGCGGCGGGGATGAGCGAACGGCACTGCTCTATGCCCTGCGGCCCTTCCTGAAGCCGGAGCGGCGGGATAAGGTGGAGCGGGCAGTAAAAGCCGCGCGGCTGATCCATGTCGGAAAAAAGTTCCTGACCAGTCTGGGGGATGGCCATGTATAACCGATACATACGCAATGACCAGGGCATCTATCAGCGCATCCCGGAGGAG
>JAIEIQ010000272.1 GCA_029065305.1 Oscillospiraceae bacterium | reverse complement strand
GCTCCGGGGGGAGAACACCGTCCGCCGCTTCACTGCGGAAGGGCTTACTGTGGTTCATCTGGGGGACCTGGGCCACCTCCTGAGCCCGGAGCAGATCGAAAAAATCGCCCCCTGCGACGCCCTGCTGGTCCCCGTGGGGGGAACCTACACAGTGGACGCCCAAGGGGCGAAGGCTGTGGCGGAACAGCTTGGAGCCCGGGTGGTCATTCCCATGCACTACCGCACCGATGTCTGGGGGCTGGACACCATTGACATCGTGGATCTCTTCCTGCTTCTGTGGCCGGCGGAGAAGATCCACCGGTATCCCGGCGGCAGTCTCACGCTGGAGAAGGACACGCCCGCCCAGGTGGCGGTGCTGGCCCTCTAGCAGGGCAGGCAGGTCCGCTCCAGGCAGCGGACCATCTCCACGTACCGCTCCCGGCAGGCGTCGTTGTTCCCGGACTCGATGTCCTCCAGGCAGGGGGCCAGGTAATCCCGCCAGATCTGGCCGCAAACCGCCTCCGTGTCCTGGCAGAGCTCCATGGCGGTGACGATGGCGGGGGCGGTGCGGTAGTACGCGTCCACCAGGGCCCTCCCCTCCTCCGTGGGCAGGAGGACCTGGTCCCGGAAGCGGCGGAACATGGTCAGCTCATAGCAGTCGTCCCCCATGCCCCGCTGGCGGCAGACGGCGGTGGTGATGAAGCACAGCTTCTTTTTGAAGCCCTCCACAATGGTGTCGTGGTCCCCCAGGCCGATGGGGGTCTTGGGCCACCGCGCCAGCCAGAGGTCCCGAACAGCCCGGGCCAGCTCCTCCCCGCACGCCTGGGGCAGGTCCCGGAGGGCCGGGATCAGATAGACGGCCATCAGGTGCTGGTCCTCGTACTGGGGGACGGGCTTTTTTCCGGACGCCGCCCAGCGCTCCGCCAGGGCGTCCAGGCAGGCCGCAGCCGTCTGGTCGAGCTGCTCCTGGCGGCGGACCGGGTCCAGGCTCACCTCCAGCTCCGCGATGGGGTCCGCGAGAAACAGGCGGCAGAGGTGAAAGCCGTCCTCATACTCCGATCTGCCGGACGCCTTCCGGGGGGCCGTCTCCATCAGCTCCAAAAGCCGCTGGGCCATGGCCTCCGGGCGGAAGGAGCTGGTCTCCGGCGGCGGAGCGGCGGGGCGCTCTACCTTGCCGCCGCAGTAGGTGCAGAAGCAGCTGTCCAGGTCCGGGGGGATGGTGATTTCCCTGCCGCAGCCAGGGCAGGTGGTTGTATAGTCCATAGGGGCCTCCTTGGGATGCTTGATAGATTATTATAGCATAGTCCGGCGGAAGAAGCAACTTGATTGAGGAGGAGATTCATTCATGAAGAAGTATCTGAAGTATATTTTGGGGGCGGTCTGCGTCGTCATTCTTGCCGCCCTTGTCCTCCAGGTGAAAATCATCTCCCTGGGAGACGGAGAGACGCTGGTGGTCTATACTCCGCCCTTCGGTACGCGGCCCGGCGGCTCCGCCAACGCGGATCTGATGGAGCAGCTTGTCCCGCTCTATGGGGAGGAGAGTGATACCGTCCGCTACGATTTCAGCTGCCTGGGCCGGGCGTTCCCTTTGGGCGATAGCTTTATCTCCTGCACCGTGACCACATTGGAAACATCGCCCCCCGATTCGCGGACCTTCACCTACATCGGATGCGACCCCGCAGGCTAGAACAACAGCGAGCGGGCGTTTATCCTGTGGGAATCCCTCAGCACCAGACAGTAACTCCAAATCATCAAGAAAAGAGGTAAAAAGCGATGGACATCCAAACCATTCTCGCCGCCGTGGACCACACCCTGCTGGCCCAGGGGGCAACCTGGGAGCAGATCAGGGCCGTATGCGATGACGGCATGAAATACGGCGCCGCCTCCGTGTGCATCCCCGCCAGCTACGTGGCCCAGGCAAAGTCCTATGTGGGGGACAAGCTCCCCGTCTGCACAGTCATCGGCTTCCCCAACGGCTACTCCACCACCGCGGCCAAGTGCTTCGAGACGGAGGACGCGGTGAAAAACGGGGCCGTTGAGATCGATATGGTGATCAATATCGGCTGGGTGAAGGACCGGAGGTGGGATGAGCTTCTGGCGGAGATCAAGGCGGTGAAAGCCGCCTGCGGCGGAAAGCTGCTGAAGGTGATCATTGAAACCTGCCTGCTGACGGACGAGGAAAAAATCAAGCTGTGCGAGCTTGTCTCCGCCTCCGGGGCGGAGTATATCAAGACCTCCACCGGCTTCGCCGGGGGCGGAGCCACCCGGGAGGATGTGGCCCTCTTCGCCGCCCATGTGGCCCCACACGTGAAAATCAAGGCCGCAGGGGGCATCGCCAGCCTCCAGGACGCGGAGGATTTCCTGAACCTGGGGGCCTCCCGGCTGGGCACCAGCAGGGTGGTCAAGGCGGTAAAGGACCAAAATCTTTTATAACAGACGGAAAAAGGGAGCGGGGCTTGAAGCCCCGCTCCCTTTTTCCGTCAGCCCGGAGGCCAGGTCATATCGCGTCCCGCCAGCACGTGGAAGTGCAGGTGAGGCACCGTCTGCTGACCGGCCTCTCCAATGTTGGATACCACCCGATAACCCGGTCCGGCAAAGCCCGTCTCCTCCGCCAGCTTGGCAATAACGGCGAAGATGTGCCCCACCACGGGGGCGTTCTCCTCCGTCACGGCGGAAACCGACTGGATGTGGGCCTTGGGCACCACCAGGAAGTGGGTGGGCGCCTGGGGATTGATGTCGTGGAACGCGTAGCACAGATCGTCCTCATAGACCTTGCTGCTGGGGATCTCCCCGGCAATAATCTTGCAGAACAGACAGTCGCTCAAAACAATCCCTCCTTCAAAGTTTTCTTTTGATACTTTTCTTGTTCACAAGAAAAGTATGAACAACCTAGTCGTTGTACACCGCCAAAACAGCCCGGTAGGTCATATAGCAGTCCAGCTTGGACACGATCTCGAAAGGCGCGTGCATCGCCAGCACCGGCACACCGGCGTCCAGCGTGTCAATGTTCCGGTCGGCCATGTAGGCAGCTACAGTGCCGCCGCCGCCGGCGTCCACCTTGCCCAGCTCCGCCATCTGCCAGATAACCCCGGCCTGATCCAGCACCCGGCGTACCCGGGCCACCACCTCGGCGGAGGCGTCGCTGGCCCCGCCCTTGCCCCGGCTTCCGGTGTACTTGCACAGGCCCACGCCGTAGTTAAGCCGGGCGGAGTTGCGCTTCTCGAACACATCGGGGAAGCTGGGATCAAAGGCCGCCGACACGTCGGTGGACAGGCAGAAGCTCTTCTCCATGCAGGCCCGGAGGGCCACGCCCTGGCTCTCACACAGGTCCTCAATAAACGTGTCAAAGGCCTGGGTCTTCATCCCCGACACGCCGGTAGAGCCAATCTCCTCCTTGTCAGCCAGGATGCAGACAGCCGTCCGCTCCGGGGCCTCCTCCAAATCCAGCAGAGCCCGCAGTGCCGCGTAGCCG
>JAIEIQ010000271.1 GCA_029065305.1 Oscillospiraceae bacterium | reverse complement strand
CCGGAACCCCGCAAAACCCCTGTAATTTCAAGGGTTTTGCGGGGCTCTTTCCGATAAGGGAAAATTAAGGGAAAACATCTTCCAACAAACAGGAAAAATCCCTGTAACCATTGCGGTTACAGGGATTTCGGGTGGTCCGAGTGACTGGATTCGAACCAGCGGCCTCTTGAACCCCATTCAAGCGCGATACCAAACTTCGCCACACCCGGATAAAGCAACTGACCCCTGTCAGCTAGAATAGAATACCACATTCTCCTGAGATTTGCAAGAGTTTTTTTGAAATTTTAAAAAATATTGTTGGGCGGTTGCGAGGGCGTAAAAAGGTCAAAGACGCTCGGCGTACGTCGATTTTTCGTTCTGCAAAGAGCATCCGGGGAGCATGGACCGAAAGCTCCGCAGTGATTGGCGCGGAAAAGACGGACCACCTGCGCAACTTCTGATAGCGGAGGAAGCCCCCGAACCATTCGGCTCGAGGGCTTCCGTGCTGAAAATACAGATTTTCTCAAAGGGGGAGCCTGCTTTTTACCGCTGACCAGCCCAGCAGCATCAACCAGCGGCACTGCTAGTTGTTCTTTTCAAATTCCTCTCTGACCTCCCGCTGCATCTCCGGATCGGAGAGGTAGTCCCACGCCGTGTAGCAGAGGCTTTTCGCCGCGTCGAGCAGGGATTTATAGGCCATGGGGGAGTTGGAGCACTCGCGGAACTCATCCGTGTGCCCCACCAATCCGACCGGCCCGATCTTCATATAGGGTGCGAGGCCCGGGCAGACGTGGCTGATATTGCCGAAGTCCCAGCCGTAGCTCCGCCGGTCGGACTGCAGGATCTCCTCCTCCTGATAGCCCAGCTCCATCAGCGCCCTGCGGTAGGACAGGCCCAGGCGGTGGTTGGGCAGCGTGTCGTCGTAGGGGTTGGGGGTCTTTTCGATGTCAACGGTGCAGCCCGTGACCATCGCGGCGGCGCGCAGGCAGCGGTCAACCTTTTCGGACAGCTCGTCCCGCTCCTCCTTGCTGGCGGCGCGGATGGAGAACAGCAGCTCGCACTCGTCGGGGATGGTGTTTGCCATAACGCCGCCCTTTGTGATGATCCCGTTGACGATGTTTCCGGCCACAAAGTGCTGGCGCAGCGCGTTGATATTGTTGAGGGTCAGCATGCCGGCTGTCAGCGCGTTAATCCCCTTTTCGGGCGAGCCGCCGGCGTGGGCGCTCTTTCCGTGAAAGACGGCGCTGGTGGAGGTTACCGCCACGAGGGTGCGCTCGATCACGACGCTGTCCTCGGCGTGGCACATCATCGCGATGTCGACGCCGTCGAACACGCCGTCCTGAGTCATCTTGACCTTGCCCGAGGCGTCCTTGACGCAGGTCTCTTCCGCAGGCGTGCCAGCCACCATAATCGTCAGCCCCTTGCCGCCCGTCAGCTCGTCCAGCGCGACCGCCGCGCCGACGGCCGAACAGCAGTAGAGGTTGTGGCCGCAGGCGTGCCCCAGCTGGGGAAGTGCGTCGTATTCGGCGACAAAGGCCACGCAGGGGCCCTTTCCGTCCCCCTTGCGGGCGACAAACGCCGTCTCATAGCCGCTGACATTGCGCTCAACCGCAAAGCCCCGCCCGGACAGATAGTCCGTCAGCGTTTTCGCCGCGAACCGCTCCTCATACCCCAGCTCCGGGTGCGCCCAGATAGCCCTGGACATGGCCGTGAGATCCTCCGCGATGGCGTCTACATGGGCAAAAATCTGATTCTGTGTGTTCTTATCCATAAAATTCCTCCCTTATTCGTTAAAGCCCGCGTTAAAACATGATCCCGACGCCGGGGCCGAGGGGCAGCTTGGCGATGGACCAGATGACCAGCAGCAAAACCCAGGAGAGCCAAAACGCGCCGGCGATGGGAAGCATAACCGAGACCACGGTTCCCAAACCGGCTTTCTTGTCGTACTTCTGCATCAGGGAAATAATGTAGGGCATGAAGGGTTCCAGCGGCGAGACGCAGTTGGTGACCGAGTCCGCGATGCGGTAGGCGGACTGCGTGTAGTAGGGGTGGAAGCCGATAGAGGGGTTCATGAACATCGGAACAAAAATCGGGGCCAGCAGGGTCCACTTCGCTGAGGCGCTTCCAATCAGGAAGTTGATGAGAGAGGCGAGGATTACGAAGCAGATAATCAGCGGAATGCCCGTAAAGCCGGCCTGAGCCAGGGCGTCGGCGCCCTTGACGGAGAGCCACATGCCGAGGTTGGTATAGGCGAACACCTCGCAGAACTGCGCGGCGAAGAAGCAGAGAATGATAAAACCGGAGAAGCCGTTCATAGACTTGGTCGCCATCCGAATGACGTCGTCGGACTTTTTGATGGTGCCCGCCGGAATGCCGTAGGCGATGCCCACCGCCGCGAAGCCGATGGTGATGATCGCGACCATGCCGTTGATGAAGGGTGAGGGTACGATGGTGTGGCTGACGGGATCGCGCAGAATGCCGTTGAACGGGACTACGCAGATCATCAGCAGAACGACGTAGACGATCAGTGTGATCAGGGCCATCTTCAGCCCCTTGCGCTGGCCGTCGGTCAGGTGCATCAGCTCGGCCTCCCGCTTCACGTCCTCCTCGCTGTCTGCGGCGGAACTGGCGTCATACCTGCCCAGCCGGGGCTCCACCAGCTTCTCCAGCACGACGGTGCCCACAACGGTGAGCAGAACGGTGGAGGCGATCATGAAGTACCAGTTGCCCGCCTGATTTTCCGCGAAGTCCGGGGCAACAATCTGGGCGGCGTTGGTGGTGATGCCCGAGAGGGTGATGTCTGTGGTTGTGATGAGCAGGTTGGCGTTGAGCCCGGCGGCAACACCCGCGAAGCCGGCGGCTACCCCGGCGATGGGGTGGCGGCCCATGGCCTTGAAGATGATCGCGGCCAGCGGGGGGATAATGACGAAGGTCGCGCTGCCGGCCATGTTGCCCATGACGCCCGCGAAGATGATGATCGCGGTGGCGACGGTTTTAGGCGCGCCCACCATGACATGCCTGAGCGCCGAGCCCAGAAGGCCGGCCTCATCCGCGATGCCGATGCCGATCATGCAGACGATGACGTTTCCAAGGGGAGCAAAATTGATGAAGTTTTTGGTCACGCTGGTCAAAAACCAGCGCAGGCCATCCGCGTTGGCCAGGCTTCTGACGACAACCTCCTCGCCGGTGCCCGGATGGATAACGGCAGACCCCGCCGCAAGTCCCGAAACGATGACGATAAACACCGTCAGAATCATAAAGATGTAGTTCGGGTGGGGCATCCTGTTCCCGATCCGCTCTACTGCTCCGAGAAACCCTCCGGATGCTGTTTTCAACTTCGGATTCTTTCTTTCGCCCATGTAGTTCTTCACCTCTCTTTTATATTTGTTGCCACGGTCCGCGGCGCGTCCAGCCGGCTTGTCCATTGAACCGCCGCAGACCGGGGAAACCATAGGTCCATCCGTCCAGCTGCCGCGCGGTAGGCGGGGACCAGCGGACGTGCCGTGAAAACAGAAAAAGGCTGCTGACAGATCGGACATATCTGTCAGCAACCTTTTCTCAAACATAAAATGCTCGAAAAACCATTGCTCAGGCGCGGCTATCCACTCAAGCGCGGCATATCCCGTCAATACCCGCCAACCGCCCGACACGCAGTGCCGGCCCGCCAGCCCCATATTTCGGACATATCGCACATAAAGCAGACAACTTAATATAAATTTTTTATCAGTTTAACACAATTTTTCGGCTTTGTCAAGCGGGGGGGATCGTCCTCTTTTACCCGCAGCGACAGAACATCCGGGCGGGCGTAGTGGCCGCACACATCGTGCTCCATCCTGCTGGCGGGCACGTGCCGCATCGTGAGCTCCGCGTAAACCACGCCCTCTCTGTCCCAGAGCGTCTCGGACGCCTCGTGCCCGTAGGGGTCGATGACGCAGCTCCCGCCGCGGCAGACAATCTCCGGCAGAGCGGCGATTTCCGCGCCGCCGCTGGCTGTTTTGGGGTAATCCGCCCTGGTAAAGAACATGTTGCAGTTTACAAAATAGCAGTGCCCCTCAATCGCGATATGGCGGATGGTGTGCTGCCATTCCGGGTTGTCATTTGTGTTCGGGGAGATGTAGATCGCGACCCCCTTTTGGTAGAGCGCTGTCCGCTCCAGGGGCATATAGCTCTCCCAGCAGATTAGATTTCCCATGGGCCCCCAGGGGGTGTCCATAACCGGGAAGAAGTCCCGGTCGCCGTCCCCCCACACCACCCGCTCGCTGCCGGTGGGCTTCAGCTTCCGGTGGTTGAGCGCAGCGCCGTCCGGGGCGATCATCAGGTTGGAGTTGTAGAGCGTTGCCAAGAGGCTGTCGCGCTCCGAGTACCCTATGCTGATGTAGACGCCGTGTGTCCGGGCGCTGTCCCTCAGCCGCCGCAGCTCCGGGCCGGCCGCCAGGAGGGAGTTATCGTAATAGGTGCTCCAGTCCTCGCGCCCTGCGGCGGTGCGGCTGCCGACCGTAAAGCCGTATGTCATTCCATAGGGATAGCCGGGAAGAAACAGCTCTGGAAAGACAATCAGCTCCGCGCCGCGGGCCGCGCAGGAGTCAATCAGCTCCAGCGCCTTTTGGAGGCAGGCGTCCTTGTCGAACATGACCGGCGCGGCCTGGACCACCGCTATCCGGCAGGTGTCCTGAAGCGGCTTCACACTCCGCCTCCCCTATAAATCCATCAGATGGGTCTCCAGAATCTGGGAGCGGTCAAAGCCCTCCAGCGCCAGGGAGTACTGGAACGCGGAGAGAATAGCCTCCAGCTTCAGGGGGCCCACCAGGGCGGAGCCGGTGACGTTGACGCCGCAGCGCGCCGCCTCGGTTTTGACAAACTGGAACAGGCGTGGGATGGGCAGGTTCACGCAGTCGAACATATTCATGGAGACGACAGTTCCCTTGTGCTCCGGGAACTTTGTCCCCACCGCGCGGATAGAGGAAAATCCGCCGGAGGGTCCGCGAATCGTCCGGGCCACGGCCTGGGCCACCTCCACATCCTCCGTATCCAGAAAGATGTTGTAGGCGGTCAGTCCGGTCTGCTCCGCGCTGCTGATGGTCGCACCGGCCGTCTCGCTGAGCAGGCCGTCCGTGCTCAGATCCGGCCTGCGGGCCTCGTACTCGGCCCGGCGGGCGGGGTCGTCGCGGGTCTCCCGGAGCAGCTGGCCCAGCCCCTCGTACTGCCCCTTGCGGACATAGGCGAAGGCCCTGCGCTCCTCATTGGAGGCGCACTCCCCGCAGTAGTACACGGGAACCCCGGTCCGCTGGTGGAACTCTCTGCCGATCTCCTTCGACAGGGCGGTGCACTCCTCCAGCGTGATATTGTGCAGGGGGAAGATCGGCAGCGTATCCTGCGCGCCGATGCGCGGGTGGGTTCCCTTCTGCCGGCGCATGTCGATGTGGGCGACGGATGCCTGCCCCAGGGCGACCAGCGCGGCTTTTATCACCTCAGGCTCGCCGATCATGGTGACGACGGTGCGGTTGAAATCGGCCTCGGGCTCAACGCCGACCAGCTTGAGGCCCTCCATGCCGCGGATGGCACTGACAATCTGGTCGATCACTGCGGGGTCGCGGCCCTCACTGAAATTTGGAACTGCCAATACATACTGTTTTTGTGTAGACATATGCGTGCCTCCTGTGATATGATAAAAATAGAAGCTTCGCGGGGGGAGGAGCGGCGTCAGAGGTGGGCGGCGGCCAGCTTGTCCAGCGCGGCGGAGAGCTCCTCGGCGCGGCGGACCAGCGCTCCGCCCTCTGTCCGCAGGCGGTCCGCGTCCTCGCGGCTGGAGAGCCCGCCGGCGTTGATGAGGACATTGAGCCAGGCGCCCTTGACGCAGGCCAGCAGTCCGTAAGCCCCGCAGCCCAGATCGCTGGCGCAGTTGTGGTTATAGCCCTCCGCCAGCGCGGCGGCGCACTGAAGGCCCTCCACGGCCAGCCGCATGGTCTCCAGCGGGACCTCCGCCCCGTGGAGGGTGGCCGCTTCGACGGCCTCCCTGCGGGCTGTCTGCTGCGCGCCGGTCTCTTTTGGCAGCTGAAACGCGCCGGCCATCTGGCTGTAAGCTCCGGCGTCCAGATCCACCTGCGCGGCCAGCTTCCGGCTGAGGCTGTCCGCCTCGGCGGCGATCGCCTGGCACGCCTCGTGACGGGCGGCGTACCGCGCCCTGCCGAGGGTGAGGCGCGCCGTCATCGCGATCAGCGCCGCACCCTGGGCGCCGCACAGAGCGCTGGCGGAGCCGCCGCCGGGCGCCGGCGCGTCGGAGGCGAGCAGTTGCAGATAGCGTTTCGCCTCCATGCAAATCAGTTCCATCGGAAAACTCCTTTCTGTCGGCCTTGCTGTCTTTTATTGTAAAACAATGCGGACCATTTGTGAATGGTCCGCACAAGATAATCCCTATGGCGCGCTTGTCAAACGAAAGGAAATTGGCCGAAAAAACCGTTCCGGAGAGGAGATAGGGCAGGAAGATGAGTTCATACCAGTTTGACCAGATTGATCGGGACATTTTGGAGCGGCTCCAGCGGGACGGGCGCGTTTCCATCAAAAGGCTCAGCCAGGAGGTCCATTTGAGCGCGCCCGCAGTAGGGGAGCGGGTCCGGCGGCTGGAGTCCCTGGGGGTGATTGAGGGCTATACGCTGCGGGTCAACCCCGGGGCGATGGGGTTCCAGATCAGGGCGACCATTATTGTCATGCTGCAGAGCGGAAGAAAGGACGCGTTTCTCCAATTCATCCAGGACGAGCCCGAAATCGCGGAGGCGGACGAGCTGCCGGGAAAAACGGACGCGATTCTGCGGGTATACTGCACGACTGCGGAGCGCTTTTTTGCCCTGGTGTCCCGCATACGGGAATACGGCGCAACGGACAGCTACATCCACATGGAGCACTACAAGCACATCCCGCTCCTCCCGGAGACGGACGCCGCGCCGTAGCAGCCGCCGGGGCGGTCAGCGATCCAGGATGACGATTGTGCTCGCGATAAGGTTGTCGGCATTGTAATCCCGGAGTACCGCCTTGGACCGGATGTGGAGGGCCTCCTCCAGCCGCTGGGACAGCCGCTCTTTAAAGACCTTCATAATCGCGGCGTCGGTGATTTCCTTGATGGTTGGGTAATCCCTCTCCAGCGCGACCAGGCAGGGCACACGGTTGTGCTGTACGTGGAAGATGATCATATTGTCCACGAAAAAGATCTTGGCCTCGTTGGTTCCGAACCCGTAGACGTCCTTATTGACCTCGTTGTACAGCTCAAACAGCTTCTTTTTCATGGAAGCGTTCAGTACAAATTCACCCATATTGGCGTCCTCCCTTCTGACGGTGAAGCATTCTGCCGTTTTCATTTATATAGCATATCGCTCCAGAGCTGTCAAGCGGGGAATCGGTTCCGGAAATGTTTGGAAAGCGCGGGCGTGGGCGCGAAAAAATAAAAAGGGGGCGGACGCCTTTCGACCGATGTTTTCCGCGAAGGCCACCCGGAAAAAATGCTTGACAAAGCGGGTGAGTCCTGTTAAAGTAAAATCAATCTATCGTTCTCGGTATTGCCCCCCTTTCCGTGCAGTGCACCTGAGACATGAAGCCGGTGGTCCGGTACTGTGTGCCGGGCGAGTGGCAAGTGCCGCTGCGGTGTGCTTCGCGCGGCGGGCAGCTGAATAGAGGCAATGGTTCTTTAAACATTTTATGTTTAAAAAAAGGTTGCTGACAGATGGCTTATTCTGTCAGCGGCCTTTTTTGTTTTTTCAGGGGGCGAGGCGCCGCCGGAGCGGCTGTGGATTTGAAAAGGAGGGGGTTTTTTGTCTGTACGGCTGATAGACCTGTCCCAGGAGATTTATCAGGGGATGTCCGTATTCCCCATGCACCAGCCTACGTTCATCATGACGAACATGACCCACGAGGAGAACATGCGCCGGACGGGGAGCACGAAGCTGGGCTTTTCCGCCCGTAACCTGCTCATCAGCGAGCACGGCGGCACCCATACGGACGCGGTGTGGGAGTACGAGCCGTCCGGCCCGACCATTGACCGGATGCCCATGGACTACTTTTGGGGCAGCGCCATATGCGCCGATCTCTCCTTCGTCCCCGCAGCGCGGTATATTGAGCCGGAGGATTTGGCCCGGGCCGTGGAGCGCTCCGGGCAGGAGCTGCGGCGGGGGGACATCTTTTTGATGTATACCGGGCACTACGACAGGCATTTTGACACGGAGCTGTGGCAGACCGCCTACAGCGGTTTGAGCCAGGACGGGGCGAGGTGGCTGGCGGAGCGGGGGGTTGTGAACATCGGAGTGGACGCGCCGGCCATCGACCACCCGCAGGATTTGGACTTCTCCGGACACCTGGTGTGCGGGGAGTATGGGATCACCAACACGGAAAACCTGTGCAACCTGCGCCAGCTGGTGGGAAGGCGCTTTCTCTACTTTGGCCTGCCGCTCCGCATCCGGGACGGGTCCGGGTCGCCTATCCGGGCGGTGGCGCTTGTGGAGGAGTAGGGCCCGGGATGAGAGCGCGGTACAATACGAAGCACAGGGAGGGGA
>JAIEIQ010000270.1 GCA_029065305.1 Oscillospiraceae bacterium | reverse complement strand
CCCTGGCGGAGCCGGTGCTCTGCGCCCCCGCCTCCAAGAGCCTGGAGATGGTCAACGAGTACATGGTAATGGACAAGAACCTGCTGATCCCCAACGAGATGACCCCCCAGTGGGACGCCATGACCAACCTGTACAACGAGTACTCCTCCGATATCATCCGGGGCGTGCGTCCCGTGAGCGACTTTGACGAGTTCGTGGCCAAGTGGAACGAGGCCGGCGGCGACCAGTTCGCCTCCCTGCTCCAGGAGACCTTCGGTTAAGGCCCTCCGGGGCCTCCCGCGGGAGGCCCCGGCAGCGAAAAATATGAGATGAAGAGGTAGGATATGCTGACAAGAAACGAGTTCATCCAAAACAGGGATCGGGTATTCGACAAGGTCTACGGCGCCCTCTCCGGCCTGGCTATCGGCGACAGCTTCGGCGACGCCTCCCGGAAGGCGGAGAACCGCTCCAACTACCAGGTGACCACAGACTTCAACAAGGGGGCCTCCTGGTCCACCGACGACACGGAGTTCGCCCTGCTCACCGCCAAGACCATCATCCGCTGCCGGGGGAAGCTCACCACCGAGGAGTGCGTGCGCTCCTGGATGGAGGATGTGGTGACCCAGGACGAGTACAAGCGGGGCGGGGCCAGCGAGATCGAGGCGGCCAACAACCTGCGCAAGGGCATCCAGCCCCCCCTGTCCGGCAAGTTCAACACCTTCCACATGAGCGACGGCTCCTCCATGCGCATCGGGCCTGTGGGCATTCTGTGCGCCGGGGATGTGGAGAAGGCCAAGGAGTACGCCCGGATCGAGTCGGAGATCAGCCACTTCCGGGACGGCGTCTGGGGCGCCCAGGCGGTGGCGGCGGCGGTGGCCGCGGCCATGGTGGACGGCTCTATGGAGGAGATCTTCGATGCGGCCATGTCCGCCATTCCCGAGGAGTCCTGGCTGTACTACAACATGACCAGGGCCTTTGAGATTCTGGAGCAGCGGGGGAGCCTGCTGGAGGCCTGGATGGAGCTCCACGATTTCCTCTGGACCAGCTCCTGGGCCACCACAGCGGAGGCCATCCCCTCGGCGTTCGTGTGCCTGAAGGCGGTCAATGACGACTTCCGCAAGGGCGTCACCCTGGCGGGGAACTTCGGCCGGGACGCGGACACCATCGGCGCGGTGGCCGGGGTGATTCTAGGGGCTAAGTACGGCGCGTCCCAGATGCCCCAGGCGTGGATTGAGAAGACCCGCTTCCCCAGCGGCACCTGCCTGACCTTCACCAAGGGGATCGACATCCGGGACTACGCGGAGAAGATAACCGATATCATTGTCGAGGGCTGATTCCTCGCAGGGAAACGGGCCGTGAAAACGGCCCGTTTTATTTCAGCCCCGGAAAACAGGGAGGAGTCCTATGAAAATCAAAAAGCCCGCCTCAGCGGGCACGCTGGAGTCCAGCGACGTCTTTGTGTCCGTGGCCCCCAACGAGGGCGGCGGCATCGACATCGAGCTGGAGAGCGAGGTGGAGGCCCTCTTCGGAGACGCCATCGAGGCCGCTGTCCGGCGGGAGCTGGCGCTGGCCGGCGTCACCGAAGCCGCCGTCCGCCTCCAGGACCACGGGGCCCTGGACTGCGTCATCGCCGCCCGGGTGCGCTGCGCCATCTACCGGGCGGCGGAGGAGCGCTACGACTGGACAAGGGAGGACGGCGGACAATGAGAGAGCAGGCATTGATGCGGACCAACCTCTACGTGGGCGGCTCCAGCCCCGGGAAGCTGCTGGACGCCCGATTCTACAACGAGGACTGCATTGTCTACGACCTGGAGGACTCGGTCTCCGCCGCCGACAAGGACGCGGCCCGGTTCCTGGTCTACAATGCCGTCCGGTACCACCGGCCCCCGGACAAGTACGTCATCATCCGGGTCAACGGCCTCTACTCCCCCTTTCTGGAGGAGGATTTGGCCGCCGCCGTCCGGGCCCGGCCCGACGCCATCCGCCTGCCCAAGGTGGAGCACGCCCAGGAGGTCCGGCGGGTGGACGAACAGATTGCCGCCATTGAGAGAGCCGCCGGAATCCCGGAGGGGACCACCAGCCTCTGGTGCAATATTGAGTCGGGCCTGGGGGCCTCCAACGCCAAGGAGATCGCCGCCGCCAGCCCCCGGGTGGCCGCGCTGGCCCTGGGGGCCGAGGACTACACCGCCAGCATGGGCGCTCTGCGGAGCAAGACGGGCTGGGAGATCTTCTACGCCCGGATGCAGGTGCTGGAGGCCTGCCGTCTGGCGGGGATCTCCGCCCAGGACGCAGTGTTCAGCGATCTGGACGACCTGGAGGGCCTGGCGGAGGATTTGAAGACCACTCGGGGCCTGGGCTTTGACGGTAAAACCGTGGTCCACCCCCGGCAGGTGGATGTGGTCAACGCCGCCTTCACCCCCACGAAGAAAGAGATTCGCCACGCCCAGCGGGTGATGGAGGCCCTGGCCCAGGGGGAGCGGGACCACACCGGCGTGGTGGTGGTGGACGGCAGCATGGTGGACAAGCCCATGGAGCGCCGGGCCCGGACCGTCCTGGCTCAGGCCCGGGCGGCGGGTGTACTGGAGGAGGGAGGCGGAGACGATGCGCAATAGTCTGGGGCGGGAGCTGCCGGAGAAGATCGGCGGATATATCGTGCGGCCCTACACCGGGGAGGCGTCCCCGGCGGAGCCGGTTCCCGCCGTGACCCGGCGGACGGTGGCCCGGAACCGGGGCGAAAACAAGCTGCTGGGGAACCTGCGGGAGGCGATTCGGGCCGTGGGCCTCCGGGACGGCATGACCATCTCCTTCCACCACTCCTTCCGGGAGGGGGACCAAGTGGTGGGCCAGGTGATGGAGGCCATCCGGGCTGAGGGGATCAAGGGCCTGCGCTTCGCCCCCAGCGCCGTGGTGAATCTCCGGGACTTCTCCCTGGCGGACTGCGTCCGGGACGGCACCATCGACCGGGTGGAGGCCAGCGGCATCCGGGGGGAGCTGGGTGACCGGCTTCTGGACGGCTCTGTGCGTTTGGCCCAGCCGGCCATTCTCCGGCCCCACGGGGCCAGACCCCGGGCCATTGAGAGCGGAGAGCTCACCATCGACGTGGCCTTCATCGCCGCCTCCGCCGCCGATGACCGAGGAAACTGCACCGGTCAGATCGGCAAAAACCCCTGCGGCAGTCTGGGGTACTCCTTTGTGGATGCTAGGAATGCCGGAAAGGTGGTGGTGGTCACAGACACGCTTGTGGACTACCCCTGCCTCCCCGCCAGCATCGGGCAGGAGTTTGTGGACTATGTGGTCCAGGTGGAGCAGGTGGGGGACCCGGCCAAAATCGGCGCGGGAGCCGCCCGGCTGACGAAAAATCCCCGGGATCTGGCCATTGCCCAGCGGGTGGCGGACGTGATCGCCGCCTCGGGCCGCTTCCGGGAGGGCTTCTCCTTCCAGACCGGGGCCGGTGCGGTCAGCATCGCCTGCACCAAGTTTCTCTCCCAGCGGATGGCGGAGCGGGGGAGCAAGGCCAGCTTTGCCCTGGGGGGCGCTACGGCGGCGATTATTGATATGTACGACGCCGGACAGATCCGGGCGGTGGAGTGCAGCCAGTCCTTCGACGCGGTAGCGGCCAAGGCCATTTGGGACCGGCCCGGGGTGGTGGAGATCGACAACGCGGCCTACTCCAACGCCTTCTCCCGGGGGAGCTTTCTGGACCGGCTGGACTTCGGGGTTCTGGGAGCCCTGGAGGTGGATGTGGACTTCAACGTGAACATTCTCACCGGGGCCTCCGGACGGATGATGGGGGGCCTGGGCGGCGGGCCGGACGTTGCCGCCGGAGCGGCGGTGTCCATTGTGGCCCTGCCCATTGTCCGGGGGCGGATCCCATCGGTGGTGGAGCGCACAGCGGCCTGCTGCACCCCGGGAGAGACGGTGGCCTGCGTGGTCACCCAGGCGGGCGTGGCGCTCAATCCCCGGCACCGGCGGTACGAGGAGCTGCGGGCGGACCTGCGGCAGGCCGGAATAAAGCTGACGGCGATCGAGGATCTCCAGCGGCTGGCGGAGTCCATCACCGGCCGGCCCCGGGAGATCCCCCGGACAGACCGGCCGGCTGTGGTGGTGGAATACCGGGACGGAACCGTGGTGGATGTACTGCGGGAGTTTGCCTAGGCAGAGGCACAAATACTATATAGAGGCGTGGATGACCCCCCTGGCGCAGTGCCAGAGGGGTCATCCTTTGTGTTTCTCATAAACTGTATCGGTTTCAGCCGGTTTACTTGCGCAAAAGCAGCGCAATAGTCTCCACATGTGTCGTCACTATGATGGGAACACGTCGTTTCCGCCTTGTCGGTAGGATGGGAACACAAACCGGCAGCCT
>JAIEIQ010000027.1 GCA_029065305.1 Oscillospiraceae bacterium | reverse complement strand
GACCGTGATCAGGTCCGCCGCCCCGCTGCCCGCGCCTACAAAATGTACCATACACACCTCCAGAGGTTGTTCATACTTTTTCTTGAAAGAAAAAGTATCAAAAAGAACTTTTTGCGCAAAACTCCGTTTTGCTTATGTTTTTATTATTTTTTTCAGCAAATACGGCACATTAGCGGTTTGCCCCAGGACACCGCTGACTTTGGAGAAAATGGTCACACCTATCTCCAGCCCCTCCGCCCAGCGGGACAAATGCTCCGCCGCCCGCTCTGTTACCCGCGCCATAGTCTCCGTTCGGAGCTCTCCGCAGAGGCGCAGGGCCTCATCACAGGCCACACATTGCAAAATTTGTCCAGTTTTCTCCGGTGTCAATCCAGCTGCGGCGGCATGGGCAGCAAGAATCTCCATCCGGCAGTCCCCGTACCGCGAGTGGGTATTGGGCACCCCACCCGCCAGCTTGACCAGCTTGCCCACATGGCCCACCAGCAGCAGGCCCCGGAAGCCCAGCTCCCGGCACATCCCCGCCGCCTCACCGATGAAATTGGAGCACTGAACTGCCAATGCCGGGTCTATCCCCAGGCCATCCCGGATAAAATCAGACCCATAGTTCCCCGGCGTCAACAGCACAAAGTCCGCACCGGACACCCGGCGCTGTCTCAGCTCCACCCGGATCGTGTCCAACAGCGCCTGTTCGCTCATAGGCTCCACAATGCCGGTGGTGCCGAGAATGGAGATCCCCCCCTCAATGCCCAGCCTGGGATTGAAGGTCCGCCGGGCCAGCGCCTCCCCCTCCAGGACAGAAATCATCACCGAAAGCCCGTCTCGATAGCCCACTCGCCCGCACAATTTCTCCAGGTTTTCCCGTATCATCCGCCGGGGTGCGCTGTTGATAGCCGCCGCTCCCACCGGCTGGTCCAGACCGGGGCGGGTAACGCGGCCCACGCCCTTTCCGCCGTCAATGGATATGCCGGGCGCCTCCGTCCGGGAAACCGCCGCCGTAATCGCCGCCCCCTTGGTCACATCGGGATCGTCGCTGTCATCCTTGATAACCGTACAGAAAGCGGTCCCCGCCTCTATCTTAACCTCCGCCACCGGCAGGGCCAGCGTCAGCCCCTTGGGCGTGAACACCTCCACCCGCTCCAGACACTCCCCTGTCAGCAGCGCACAGGCAGCAGCCCTGGCCGCTGCTGCCGCACAGGAGCCGGTGGTGCAGCCCAGGCGAAGCTTCTGCCCGCCCTTCGTGATAAATTTATCCATAAAAATACCATGAGCAAGGCATAGCCTTGCGAACAAAGTTTTCTTTTTGATTCTTTTTCTTTTTCAAAAGAAAAAGAATGGAGACCTCACCGCCCAAGCTGATACAGCAACGCGTTGCAGACGGCGGCGGCTACGTTGCTGCCGCCCTTTCGGCCCCGGGCTACGATGGCGGGGACGTCTGCCTCCAAAATCAGCTCCTTGCTCTCAACCACGTTCACAAACCCTACCGGGACGCCGATGATCAGCGCCGGTTTTACCGCCCCGCGGTCCAGGAGCTCCCGCAGGGCCACCAGGGCCGTGGGGGCGTTGCCGATGGCAAAGATGCACGGTTTCTCCAGCTTTGCCGCCCGCTCCATGGACACCGCCGCCCGGGTGACGTCCCGCTCCCCCGCCTCCCGGGCCACGTCCGGGTCGGAGATGAAGCAGTGGACCTCGCCGCCCAGCTTCGCTAAGGCCCGCTTATTGATCCCCGCCTTCGCCATCTGGGTGTCGGTGACAATGTCACAGCTGCTCCGCAGGGCCTCCAGCCCCCGGGCTACAGCCCCCTCCGTGAAAACCAGATTGTCCACATAGTCAAAGTCAGCGGTGGTGTGGATGACCCGCTTTATCACGAGCTCCTTCTCCGGGTCCAGCGTCCGGTCCCCCAGCAGCTCCCCGATGATCTCAAAGCTCCGGCGCTCGATCTCCGCCGGCGGCAGTTTATGAATCATTTCGATGCTTCTCCTTTACACAGGCTCGGTAGAAATTCTCCGCGAAGGCCGGGTTGGCGCAAAAATGGAAGTGGGGAAATCCGGCGTAGAGCCGGTCCGTGGCGAACGCACAGTCCCAGGACTTCCCGCTGGCCTTTTCCGCCGTAAAACCTTCCCCGGGGTTCTCCGCGTCCCAGTGGTGGAACTCGTGGCCCCGGATGCTCTCCCCCGCCCGGCAGAGGAGGTTGTCCCTCTTCGCTGTCAGCGTCACATAGCCGAACCGGGTCAGCCGTCCGGTGTCCCGGCACCTCCCCGGCAGATATCCCACCATGGGCCAGTCCCCGATTGCCTCCGTCAAATACATGAATCCCCCGCACTCCGCAATGCAGGGCACGCCCCGCTCCAGCGTCTCCCGGACGGAGGCCAGCATAGTCCGGTTTTCGCTCAGCTCCCGGGCGTACAGCTCCGGATATCCGCCGCACAGGTACAGTCCCTGGATGTCCTCCGGCAGGGCTCTGTCCTCCAGCGGGCGGAAGGGGACCAGCTCTGCCCCCAGCTCCTCCAGCACCGCCAGACTGTCCCGGTAGCGGAAGCAGAACGCCTTGTCCTCCGCCACGGCTACCCGCACCGGCTCCGGAAATTTCGCAAACGCTGCCGGTTCCCATTCCAGCGCCGGTGCGCTCCTCGCCAGAGCCAGCAGGCCGTCCAGATCCACGGTTTTCTCCGCCTGGCAGGCCAGCCGGCGGAGCTTGTCCCGCAAATCCACCACCTCACCGGCTGTAACCAGCCCCAGGTGGCGGCTCTCCAACACGCAGTCCGCCATGGGCGGCAGATATCCCAGTGGCTTCACCCGCCCGCCGAACCGCTCCCGGACGGCCTCCGCCAGGGCGGCATAGACGGCCGGAGCGCACTGGTTGAAGATTACCCCCTGGATATGGCTGTTCGGGCGGAACTTCAAAAAGCCCTCTATCACCGCCAGCAGGGACAGGGACGCGCCCTTGGCCCCCACCACCAGCACCGCCGGGGAGTCCGTCTCACGCGCCAGATCGAAGGCGCTGGCCTGGGTGGAGGTCAGG
>JAIEIQ010000269.1 GCA_029065305.1 Oscillospiraceae bacterium | reverse complement strand
GCATGGGGGCGGGCTGGGGCTCCTCCTCCAGAATCCCGGGCCGGGGCTCCGGCGGCGCGGGTTCCGGCTCCGGTTCAGGCTCTGGCTCCGGCGGGGCTTCCTCCGCCTCGGCCTCCAGGGCGCTCTCCAGGGCGTCCTTGATTTGCAGGGATATCTGCTCATCGTTGGCTCGGGCTACCTCCAGAATAGGGGGAGTCAGCGGGCGGGGGGCAGGCGCGGGCGCAGCCTCCGCCGCCGCGTCCTCCGCTGGGGCCGCGCCGTCCCCGGCCGGCTCCGGCCGGACCTCGGCGCTCTCCCGCTCCTTCTCGCCGTTGGGGGCCAGCAGGTTGAGGACGTGGGCCGTCTTATTGCTTTTCGAGCCTTTCTTCGCTGTTGCCATGGTCGTGTTCTCTCCTTAGCAGTAATGGTCTGGGGATGCGCCGGACAGACTAAAAGGAGGGCCCGAACTCCCGGATAATCTCGCCGATAAGGGCGCGGAAGTCCTCCGCCGGCTTGGAGGAGGGGGCGTAGGTGAGCACGCTCTCCCCGTGGGCGGGGGCCTCCGCCACGGAGACGCTGGTGCGGACCTTGGCCTCAAAGACCTTGGTGTCCAGCTGGGCGGCGATCTGCCCGGCCATGTCCAGCACCTCCCGGTTGAGGGTGAAGCGCTGGTTGTACTTGTTGAGAAGGATGCCCAGCACCTTCAGCCGGGAGTTGTAGCAGCGGCGCACGGTGTCGATGGTCTCCCGGATCTGGGAGACGCCCAGCAGGCTGAGGATCTCCGGGGCCATGGGGATCACCAGCCCGTCGGCCACCACGTAGGCGTTCACCGTCAGCACGTTGAGCGCCGGCGGCGTGTCCACAACGATATAGTCGTAGTCGTCCCGGACCTCCTCCAGGGCGCCCTTGAGCAGGAACTCCCGGCCCGGGCGGTTGAACTCCAGCTCCGCGCCGGACAGCAGAATGTTGGAGGGCAGGATATCCCCGCACTCCGAGGGCAGAATGACCTCCTTGATGGACTTCGAGCCCTTCATCACGTCGTAGACCGTGGCGCAGTTGTCGATGTCCAGACCCAGGCAGAAGCCCAGGCTCCCCTGGGGGTCCAGATCCACGCCCAGGACCCGGTTTCCCATCTGGCGCAGGCCGGCCAGCAGGGCGCAGGATGTGGTCGTCTTTCCGACGCCGCCCTTTTGATTGGTAATGGCAATGACAGCAGACAAAATATCCCCTCCGCTTGTAAAATCTTTTTGTGAACTCTTAACTTTACTATACTACGTGACGATAAAAAAGTACAGAGCGAGATTCCTTTTTTTCCGGAAATTTTCAAAAAGTAATTTATCCCCGCCAACATTTTGATATAAAGGAGAGATTGACATGGCATCTATCGGCGGCGTCGGCGGCAGCAGCGGTATCAGCGGCCTGTACAACAGCGCTAATATTATCAGCGGTCTGGCCAGCGGCATGGATACCGAGGGCATGATTGAAAGCCTGGTCCAAAGCTACCAGAACAAGATTCTCGGCCTGAACAACAAGGCCACCAAGATCCAGTGGAAGCAGGATGCCTACCGCAGCATCATCGCGAAGATGACGGCTTTTTCCAGCAAGTACGCGTCCTACACCTCCTCCACCAACCTGATGAGCTCCGCGTTTTTCAACAGCGCCGTCAAGGTGGCGGCACAGGGGAAGAACGGGGAGAAGGTGACGGCCAGCGGCCGCACCGACAGCAACGTGGTGCTCAACGGCGTCAGCCAGCTGGCCACCGCCGCCCGGTACACCACCAAGGCCCCCGGCCTGAAGGGGGACAGCGGCACCAATGTGACCGCCAAGGAGGGCATGGACTTTGAGGAGACGGTGACCCTGAGCAATCTGAAGGGGTCCCTGAGCTTCGGCTACGGCAGCAAAACTGTGTCGATCAACTTCGACGAGTTTGAAGACCGGATTGGGCTGGACGCCGACGGCAAGCCCATTGAGAACCTCAGCGCCCAGGAGAAGAGCCGCCTGCTGGGCGCGAAGATTGAGGAGAAGCTGAAGGACGAGCGGATTACCCTCTCCAGCGGCGAGTCCGTGGCCGCCAGCGAGCGCATCGGCGTGAAGGTCGGAGACGACGGCGAGATCAGCTTCTACGACAAGTCCGGCGCGGGCAACAAGGTGTATATCTCCTCCGCCAGCGAGGATATCAGCAATACTTTGGGCCTGGAGGATCTGGATGATGCGGATAATCCGGTGAAGTCCTTCAAGATTGGGGAGAAGACCGAGCTGACCCGGGATGTCCAGGCGTACGAGTACCTGTCCGGCAAGACCTTCAACATCAATGTGGACGGCGTCACCAAGTCCATTCAGATGCCCCAGATTAAGAAGAACGATGACAATACCTTCACCCTCACCATGCCCTCCACGGTGAAGGACAAGTACGGCAACACCAGCTATGTCTATGACACCAGTAAGCTGGATAAGAACAAGTACACCGTTACCAAGCAAGGCGACACCCAGACGGTTTCGTCTGCGGACGAGATTGCCGGGGCCTACACCAAGATGCTCCAGGACGGCGTGAAGAAGGCCTTCGGCGACAAGCTGACGGTGGAGAACAAGGCCACCGACGGCAAGAGCCTCCAGCTGGACTTCCAGGTGAAAGAGGGCTCCAACCTGCTCATCAACACCAGCGCGGGTGAGGTTCTGCGCACCGGCCGGACGGCCACTAACTACCTCAACACCGGCAGCAAGCTGGGGGATTTGATGGCTGACGGGGGCCTGGACAACCTGACGTCCGTGGGGAAGGATGAGCACGGAAACGACCTGTTTGAGTTCAAGATCAACGGCGAGGTCATTGGCAAGTATACCAAGGACAGCACGCTCTCCGAGATTATGAACGACGTCAACTCCAACAGTGAGGCGGGCGTGAAGATCAGCTACTCCAAGACCACCCGCCAGTTCGTGCTCACCAGCAAGGAGACCGGCTCCGAGAACGGCATCGAGATTGAGAAGGGCGGCCTGGCTGCTGCCATCTTCGGCTCCACGGAGGTCAGCGACCACAGCGGTGTCAACTTTGGCGATGCCTATGGCGCTTCCTGGCTGAACGGACAGACGGTTCACTTCGAATTGCCGGAGAGCGGCGCCGACTACTCCTTTGCCGTTGGGGAGAACGACACAGTGGATGATGTCATCAACGAGCTGAACTCGTTCATGGGTAATCATGGCACTGCCTCCTACAATAAATATACGGGTCAGATTGAAATAACCAATAAAAGCGGCGCAAAAGTCGATTTCAAGATGTGGGCGGAAAGCAGCACAGTCGGGCGCGTTGATCTGGAACTCCAGGAGGAGTACGGGCCCGGGATCGACTACGCCCCCGGCCAGGATGCCAAGTTCAAGGTCACGGTGGACGGCGTGGAGAAGGAGCTCACCCGGGGCTCCAACAGCGTGGACATCGACGGTCTGACCATCAACTTCAAGGAGACCTTCAACGAGAGCTATGCCGGAGGCGTTGACGAGGATGTCACCTTCCAGACCAGCACCGACGCCGACAAGATTGTGGACGCGGTGAAGGATATGATCACCGACTACAATGAGATGATGTCGGAGATCCGCAAGGCCTACGCCACAATGCCCGCCAAGAGCTCCGGCGGGGCGCTGAAGGATTACGAGCCCCTCACCGAGGAGCAGAAGGCCAGCATGAGCGAGAACGAGATCAAGAACTACGAGGAGAAGGCCAAGCAGGGCATCCTCTTCGCCGACAACAACCTGCGCAACCTCTATGAGCGGATGCGGGACGTGTTTGAGCCCAGCGGAATGGATTCCGCCCTTCTCTCGAAGATCGGCATCAGCTCCTCCTTCTCCTCTGTGGACAACTCCACCACCATCACCCTTGACGAGAACAAGCTGCGGGCGGCGCTGGAGAAGGATCCCGACGAGGTGGCGGATCTCTTCACCCGGACCAGCGAGGACGGCAGCGCCAGCAACGGCATTATGCAGGGTCTGAAGACCCAGCTGGACCGCTACGCCGGACTGACCGGCAGCACTAAGGGCATCCTGGTCCAGCAGGCCGGCACCCCCCTCAACTCCCTGTCCCTGCTGGATAACCAGTGGCAGAAGCAGATCGACAACATCAGCAACGAGATTGAGAAGTGGCAGGATAAGCTGGAGAGCCAGGTGGACCGCTATACCAGCATGTTCAGCAAGCTGGAGGTTCTCATCAACCAGATGAACTCCCAGAGCTCCACTCTGGCCGGCATGATGGGCGGCTGATGCCGCGCAAACCCCTGAGACGCAGAAAGGAACGGTATCCAAATGGATAGGAGAGGCTATCAGCAGTACAAGGAGCAGTCTGTCAACTCCATGACCCCCGGCGAGCTGCTGCTGCTGCTGTACGATGAGCTGGTCAAGCGGGGGACCATGGCCGCCATCGCCCTGGAGAAGGAGGACTATCCCACCTTTGAGGCGGCGGTGGACCGGTGCAGCGATATTGTGGATTACCTCAGCGCCACGCTGGACCCCCAGTACCCTATCAGCAGGGATCTGAGCCGTATGTATGAGTATTTCACCTATCAGCTGGGCCGGATCAAAATCGGTCGGAACGGCAAGCTGCTCGAGGAGCTCCGGCCAATGCTCGCGGAGCTGCGGGACGCCTTCCACAACGCGGAGAAGAACAGCAGCTCCGGCCGGGAGAGCGCCGTATGACCGCGGGGGAGTGGATGGACCTGACGGTGCTGGAGCGGAGGAAGTACAACGACCTGACGGAGGCGTTGGATCTGACCCGCCAGCTGGGGGAGAGCATGGACCGCAGCGACCAGGTGGCCGTGCGGATGATCATCGCCATGCGCCAGGATCCTCTGCTCCGCCTGGAGGAGACGGAAAAGACCCTCAAGGACCGGCGGAGGACACTGTCCGAGGAGGACCAGGAGCGGGTAAAGGCCCTGCTGAAAGGGGAGGAGCCCCGGAGCAGTCAGGAGCGGACTTTCCTGGAGCAGGCCGGAAAGACCCGCCGCCTGCTGGAGCGGGTGGTGGAGCTGGACCGCCGGATCAGCCTGCGGATGGCGGGCGGACAGTCGTTCTACAAGAAGAAATAGAGTCCCGATCTGTCCCGCCGGCGGATACGGCGGGGCAGATGTCCGTGGGGCGTGCCGGAGAGGGGACGCTCCGCGGAGCAAGTGTTCGATATCTGATGGCGGTTCCCGCCCAGGGAACCGGAAGGAGCCGCAGCGGAATGCCAGAGATCCGTCTTGAAAATGTGTCAAAACGATATACCCAGGATAAGCGCACCCAGTACGCTGTCCGGGATGTGAGCCTGACGGTGGAGCAGGGGGAGTTCGTTTTCCTCATCGGCAGCAGCGGCGCGGGTAAGAGCACACTGCTCAAGCTCATGGGCGGAGAGATCTCGCCGGACGCCGGGGCGGTCTACCTCAACGGCTCCAATATTGGCCGTCTGATGGGGCCCTGGCGGGTGCGGGTGGCCCGGACCTTCGGCATTGTGGACCAGCAGTGCCTGCTGATCCGCAAGCGGACTATCCGGGACAACCTGCTGCTGACAGCGGGGGCCACCGGGATGCGCCGCCGGGGAAAGCAGGCGGCCAAGAAGGCGCTGGGCATCGTGGGTCTGCCGGATGTGGAGGACCGGTACCCGGCGGAGCTCTCCATTGGGGAGTGCCGGCGGGTGGAGCTGGCCCGTGCGCTGGTGAGCAGCCCTCCGATTCTGCTCATCGACGAGCTGACGGCCAACCTGGACGACGACAATATCTGGGATCTGATGCATCTGCTCAACGAGCTCAACAGCCGGGGCACCACCATTGTTATGGCCACCCACGCCAGCCAGTATGTGAACATCATGCGCCGCCGGGTTGTGACCCTGGTGGACGGCAAGCTGGTGGGCGATGTGCGCAACGGCAAGTACGGCGATATCGTTTAGCGGACGCTGTGATTGGAAACTTCATCCTTTTGAAAGCAGGGCGGTGAGAATGTGAAATATCCGAGGGGCCCCAGTCCCGCCGCCAACCAGCGCGGCCATCCTGTGAGGGGTCCGGGAAGCGGAACGGACACGGTACGGGATAGGTGACATCGTAGAACATCCGGCGGCGGAGGGTGCTCCGGCCGGCGGGAAATAATAGGAGGAAAGCTACAGATGAATTTCAAAAATATGTCCATCAGGAAAAGCCTGATCATAGGCTTCGGGACGACAATTTTGGGTTCCGTGATCATCATTGTCGCAGCGCTGGTCATGATGAATTCCCAGAAGAGCGCCTATATGGATATCATTGAACACTACGTGGAGTCCACAGAGCTGATTGCCAGCTGCCGCATCGACTACAACATTGCCGCCCGGAACCTGCGGGACGCGGCCCTCTCCGGAGACGCCAGCAGTATTTCCAACGTCACCAGCAAGGTGGAGGAGCTGGACCAGCTGTTTGCCCAGCTGGAGAATGTCTTCCCCCTGGAGGACAGGAGCACCCTTGACGCTTTCTCCAACGCTATCAAGTCCTGGGAGACGGACGCCAGGGAGATTGTCAGCATTGTGGGCACCAATCGCCAGGAGGCAGTCAACATGATTGTCAACAACTGCACGCCCAAGCTGAACGCCGCCGCTGTGGCCGGTGAGAACGCGGCGACAGCGCTGGCCAACGCCCAGGCCGAGATCATCAAGCAGCAGAATCTGAACTCCAATATCGGGCTGGCGGCTATTATTGCCATCATGGTGGTGGCGACTATCGCCGTGCTGCTGATTGCGGTCAGGATCATCCGGAGCATTGTGGAGCCCAGTTCCCAGGTGCGGGGCGCGCTGGTTGGCTTCAGCCAGGGCAATCTGTCTGTCCCCGTGGAGTTTATGGGCAAAAACGAGCTGGGCGAGATGTGCGACGCGCTGCGCACCAGCCAGAAGGTACTTAACAGCGTTATCCAGGACATCTCGGAGACCACCGGCCAGATGGCCAAGGGCAACTTTGACGTGGAGCTGACCGCCAGCTTCCCCGGCGACCTCAAGCCCATTCAGGACAGCGTCAACGCCTTCGTGGTCCGCATGAGCGACACCATCTTCAATATCTCCCAGTCTGCGGACCAGGTTTCCGCCGGCTCCGACCAGGTGTCCAACAGCTCCCAGTCCCTGGCTCAGGGCGCTACCGAGCAGGCGAGCGCCGTGGAGGAGCTGGCCGCTACCATCAACGACATCTCCACCAATTCCAAGCAGACCGCCTCCGCCGCAGAGGAGGCCCAGTCCAGCGTCAGCGAGGCCGGCGCCCAGGTGTCCGCCAGCAACGAGTATGTCAAGCAGCTCAACGTGGCTATGACCAACATCTCCAACTCCTCCGAGGAGATTGGGAAGATCATTGCCACCATTGAGAACATCGCCTTCCAGACCAACATCCTGGCCCTGAACGCCGCCGTGGAGGCCGCCCGGGCCGGCAGCGCCGGCAAGGGCTTCGCCGTTGTGGCCGACGAGGTCCGCAACCTGGCCAGCAAGTCCGATGAGGCCGCCAAGGCCACCAAGGACCTCATTGAGAACTCCATCACCGCCGTCCGGGACGGCGCGGACGTGGTGGGGAAGGTTACCGAGTCCCTGGCCCGGACCACCGAGCTGGCCAGCAGCGTTGTCACCATGATGGGCAGCGTGACGGAGGCCGTGGAGAATCAGACCACCGCTATTGCCCAGATCACCGAGGGCATCGACCAGATCTCCGCCGTGGTGCAGACCAACTCCGCCACCAGCGAGGAGTGCGCCGCCGCCAGCGAGCAGCTCTCCTCCCAGGCCAACATCATGCACCAGCTGATGAGCGAGTTCAAGATCAGCAACAAGGGCCGCTTCGGCAGCAGCTCCAGCGCCTTCAGCTCCAGCAGCAGCACCGGCTCCGCCAGCTCCTTCGGCGGCGGCTCCGGCGGCGACAGCTGGGGCGGCGATGGCTGGTCCGACGACGGCGCGGCCGGTGGCCGCAGCGACAATCCCTTCACCAACGTCAAGTATTAACGGCGGAAGCGGCCATATGGCGTCCCGGGAGACCGGGATGCCATATGTCCGTCTCTACTTGAGCCGGCGGAACGCCGGGGCCGGACTACGGCCCGATGCCGGACCGCCGGGACGGCCTGCGCCGTCCCGGCGGCTCTCTGTTCCGTCCACCAACACAGGAAGCTGAGGTAACAAGTATGCCGGAGGAAATGAAGGTTCAGGATACGGAGCTGGTGTTCGCGCTGGACATCGGCACCCGCAGCATCATCGGCGTGGCGGGCCGGGTGGCGGACGACCGCCTGGAGGTGCTGGCCATCGAGAAGGAGGAGCACGGCAAGCGGGCCATGCTGGACGGGCAGATCGAGGACATCGAGCAGGTGGCCCGGGTGGCCCGGCGCGTCACCGAGAAGGTGGAGGCCAAGCTGGGGTGCAGGCTCCGGCGGGTGTGTGTAGCCGCCGCCGGCCGGGCCCTGCGGACGGAGAAGGGCCGCTACGCCATGACCCTGCCCCAGGTGAGCCGCATCGACAGCGACCTCATCAGCCAGCTGGAGAGCGGTGCGGTCAGCGACGCGGAGGAGCAGCTCAGCCGGGGGGAGGACAGCCAGCGGCGGTTCTACCTGGTGGGCTACACTGTCTCCAGCTACCTGCTGGACCGCTACCCGCTCACCTCCCTGAAGGACCACAACGGCCAGCAGCTGGAGGCGGAGGTGGTGGCAACCTTCCTGCCCAGTGAGGTGGTGGAGAGCCTGTACACCGTCATGGAGGCGGCAGGGCTGGAGGTGGCCAGCCTGACCCTGGAGCCCATCGCCGCCCTCAACGCCGTGATTCCAGCGGATCTGCGGCTGCTGAATCTGGTGCTGGCGGACATCGGCGCGGGCACCAGCGATATCGCCGTCTGCCGGGACGGCGCGGTGGTGGGGTACACCATGGCAACCACCGCCGGGGACGAGATCACCGAGGAGCTGATGCGGGCCTATCTGGTGACCTTCGCCACGGCGGAGCGGATGAAGATGGAGCTGGAGGCCCCCACCATCGCCTACCGGGATGTGCTGGGCCTGGAGCAGAGCGTGCCGGGGAACCAGGTGCGGGATGTGCTCCAGGGCGCGGCCAAGAACCTGGCCCAGGAGATCGCCCAGCGGGTGGTGGGCATCAACGGCGCGCCCCCCTCCGCCATGTTCCTGGCCGGCGGCGGCAGTAAGCTGCTGGGGCTCAAGGAGCTGGTGGCCCAGGCGCTGGAGATGGATGAGAAGCGGGTGGCCCTGGCGGGGAACAACTTTGACATGAGCGCCTTCTCCAGGGAGTATGAGCTCAACGACCCGGAGTACGCCACGCCCTTGGGCATCGCGGTGTCCGCCGGGCTGGGGCTCATCAGCGACAGCTACCGCATTATGCTCAACGGCCAGCCCGCCAAGCTCTTCCGCAGCGGGACCCTGACTCTGCTGGAGATTCTGATGATGAACGGCTACACCTCGGCGGACCTGCTGGGCCGGACGGGGAAGAGCCTGAGCGTCACCATTGACGGGAAGCGGATGACCTTCCGGGGCCAGAGCGCCACCCCCTGCACCCTGCGGCTCAACGGGGAGGACGCCCGGCCCTCCGCCCTGGTCTACGCCGGGGACAGCATCGAGTTCATCCCCGCTGTGGCCGGTCCCTCCGCGGAGCGAACGCCCCGGGAGCTGCTGGGGGCGGATTTCCCCGGCGGCGTGATCATCAACGGCCGGGCTGCTTCCCTGGACCGGAAGCTGCGCAGCGGCGACCATGTGGTGACCACCGAGTACCCCCTGGAGCCGGAGCCGGAGACTGCGCCGGAGGCAGAGCCAATTCCAGAGCCGGAGCTGGGGGCCGAACTGGCGGTGGAGCCGGAGCAGGCGCCCGTACCGGAACCGGAGGCTGTGCCGGAGCCCGCAGATCCTGCGGCGCCCCCGGCGGCGGCAGAGGAGCCGGAGGAGGAGAGCGCACCGGTCATTCCGGAGGAGCCGGCAGTGCCCGCGCCCGCCCTGGAGCCGGAGCGGACCCTCCGGCGGCGGCTGATGGTGTACCTCAACGGCGCGGCGCTGATTCTGCCGGGGAAGGCGGACGGCTCCCCCTACTATCTGATGGACCTGCTGGACCGGTCCGGCATCGACTTCGAGACACTGGACGGTCCGGTGGAGCTGCTGGTAAACGACGGCGAGGCCGCCTTTACCCAGGAGCTCCGGGACAACGACCGGATTATTATCCGCCGGGTGTGACCGGCTGCGGCCCCCGGGCCGTCATTGAAAGACAAAGTGAGGCTAGAGCGAATGAAAAATAGAATCGGAGCGGCTCTGCTGGCTGCGGCGATGTGTTTGGGAGTGCTGGCCGGCTGCGGGAGCAAGAACAAGAGCGTAGCCGTCTACCAGCTGGGGGAGGATCAGGTGGTCTCCCTGGAC
>JAIEIQ010000268.1 GCA_029065305.1 Oscillospiraceae bacterium | reverse complement strand
AGATCATCTCAGTGGAAAATGTGCTATGGAGTTCGTTGTTATGAGACAAGACTTCGCCAAACTGTACCGCAGTGGCTGCTCTGGTATGCCGGCTGAAAAACTTTTGTCATTTCTAAAACTCCCACTTGACAAATGTTCTCTCACAAAGAAAAGAATGTGGACCTATCTCCGCACGCAGTCGCGGCTGATCTCCCCGATAGAGTGGACGCCGCACATGGCCATGGTGTCGGCCAGCTCGCTGCGGAGCTTTTCCACATAAATCGCCGCGCCCTCGGCCTCTCCGCCGTAGACCGCCGTTACGAAGGGCCGTCCGATGAGCACGCCCTTGGCCCCCAGGGCCAGGGCCTTAAACACGTCCATGCCCGAGCGGATGCCGCCGTCCACCAGCACGGTGAGCCTGTCCCCCACGGCGTCCACAATCTCCGCCAGAACCTCCGCCGTGGCGGGGCACTGGTCCAGCACCCGGCCTCCGTGGTTGGAAACCACAATCGCCGCCGCGCCGGCCTGCGCCGCCTTCTCCGCCCCCCGGACAGTCATAATCCCTTTGAGAATGAAGGGCCTCTCCGCATAGGCGGCGACCTCCCGGAGCTCCTCCACAGTCTTGCTCCCCGCCGGGGGCGTGCGGCCCTGGAGGAAGGGCAGGCCCGCCGCGTCAATATCCATAGCGACAGCGATGGGATTCGCGGCCTTGGCCTGATCCAGCTTCTCAAAGAGGGTGTCCCGGTCCCAGGGCTTCACTGTGGGGATGCCCACGCCCCCCGCCGCAGCGATGGTCCCCGCAGCGGCGGCGAATACCGCCGGATCCGTGCCGTCGCCGGTGAAGGCGGTGATGCCCGCCCGGGCGCAGGAGGGGACCAGCAGGGCGTTGTAGCTGTTGTCGTCGTGCTTGTCCCCGTAGTGGAGGCGCACGGCCCCCACCGGGGCGGCAAAAACAGGCAGGGCAAAATCCCGGCCAAAGAGGCGGACAGAGGTGTCCGCCGGGACGTTGGGGCAGATGGTGTCCATGTTGACGCAGATCTCCTGCCACTTCTGGTAGTTGCGGATGGCGCCGGTGCCCAGGCCCTTGGCTCCGGGGCCGGGGACGGTGTTTTTGCAGGCCAGGCCGCTGCACACGGGGCAGGCCTTGCAGTATGGGCCGACGCACTCTCGGGCGGCGGCGAGCACTTCCGGATAGGTCATGACAGATTTCCTCCCAGCGTATAAAATAGTGTCTCTATTGTAGCGGAAAACCACCGCTTTTGCAAGGGGCCTCGGGGCCCAAATAGGGAGGATATCCGTTTTGCGGACAAAAATGCTAAAAAAAGTATCCGTTTACATTGACATTTTACCGTCCCCATGTTACGATTTAAGCCCACATCCCAGAAGCTGGATTGAGGTTGAAGGGAGACACCCAATGAAAACGAGAGTGAAAGAGCTGCGCGCCGCCGCGGGCTTGACCCAGCTTCAGCTGGGCCGGCTGGTTCATGTGTCCGTCCGGACCATCAACTCCATCGAGAAGGAGGCGAACTACAGCCCTTCCTTGATGCTGGCCTACCGTCTGGCGGAGGTATTCGGGGTGACGGTGGAGGAGCTGTGCTGCCTCCGGGAAAACCGGGAGCTGGAGGACGCGGAGCGCGGGGACAGCTGGCCGGCCTGAAAAATTTGAGAGAACACGGCACATTTTCCTCCTTTTCTGCGTCTAAAGGGACAGAGAGCCCTGAAAACGGAAAAGGAGGTTTTTTGGATGAAGGGAAGGAAACAGACAGCCGCGATTCTGCTGGCGGCTCTGCTGGCCCTGTGCCTCACCGCCTGCGGCGGCAGCAGCGGCGGCAGTGACAGCTACAGCAGCGCCTCCAAGGGTGACATGAGCCCGGCGGGGGAGCCCATGGCTCCGGAGGAGGCCGGCTGGGCGGAGGCGGAGGTGGACGGCAGCGCCGCCGTGAACCCCGCCCTGGCGGACGCCAAGATCATCTATACCGCCGACATGGAGCTGGAGACCCGGGAATATGACCAGGCCGTGGCCGCGCTGGACCGGCTGGTGGAGGAGACGGGCGGCTACTACGAGAGCCGCAGCAGCTACAGCTACGGGACCTACCGCAGCGCCGATATGACCGTCCGGGTGCCGGCGGAGCGGTATCTGGATTTCTGCGGACGAACCGGGGAGCTGGCCCATCGGACCCGCATGAGCGAGGATACCCAAAATGTAGGCGAGGCGTACTACGATGTGGAGGCCCGGCTGACCACCCAGCGGACCAAGCTGGAGCGGCTTCAGGAGCTGCTGGCCAAGGCGGAGAGCATGGAGGACATCATCGCCCTGGAGAGCGCCCTGAGCGAGACGGAGCTCCAGATTGAGTACCTCACCGGGGATCTGCGCCGCTACGACGCCCTCATCGATTTCTCCACCGTGACCATCCACCTCCAGGAGGTCTACAAGCTCTCCAGCGAGGAGGAGGTCCCCATGAGCTTTGGACAGCGGCTGGGCAGCGCCTTTGCCGCCGGACTGCGGCGGGGCGTGGACGGGGCGGAGGATCTGCTCATCGCCTTTGCCCGGAACTGGGTGGCGGTGCTGGTGTGGATCGCAGTGATTGCCGCGGCCATTGCGGTGCTGCGTCGGCGTAAGGTGAGCCTGCCCATGCCCCGCAGAAGGAAAAAGGCCGCGGAGGACGCCGAAAAAACACAGGACCATAAAGAGCCCTAAACAACAAAAACCGCCCCGGAGGTCCAATCGGACCTTCGAGGCGGTTCTCTTTCACAAAGGTACCCCGCAGAAGCCGTGTGAGCCCTGTTATAACCTGCACATGAAAGGCAGGTGGGTCGCCTGCACCGTCCTTTACTGCTTCCAACTTCCAACCGCAGGTGGCAGCCGGGAGGCCTGCAAACCAGACGGTGAACCAGCATCCCGTATAACAAAATGTGGGTTAAAAAAGGCCCATCACGCACCCCGCAGGGCACTTGTATGCCGTTCTCCGGAGCGCTTACGGCTCCTCGTCCTCCTCCGCGAACAGCCGCTCCATGAAGAGGTCGTATACCTCCGTCAGCTCCTCGTCGCTGTCCAGGGTGGAGAGCATCTCCTCTCCGTTCTCCTCCACGCTCTTGAGGATGACAAGGCCGTACTCGTCGCCGTCCTCCTCCGCGCCCTCCTCTACGGCGGGGCAGAAGGCCAGATACGTCTGCCCCTTGTGCTCCAGGGCGTCCAGCATCTCCAGTTCAAAGTCGTTGCCGTCCTCATCGGTGATGGTGATGAAATCAGGTCCGTATTCCTCACTCATGGGCGCTCGCTCCTTCCGCCGGGCCGGAACCGGCCCGCTTTCTTTCCGTGCCTATAGTTTAACCTGTTTTTACGGAAAATGCAAGGCCCGCGCTGTGTGGTTTTTCAACAATTTCTGGGCAAAAATTTTGTATTTTCTGCCGAAATATGGCTGTTCGACGGAAGGGGAGGCGGAATTTGCGATTTTTCTGGCTTTTCAAATGTTGACAAGCTGTGATATACTATATTTTGGAGTATCGTATTGTTCTGTGTTCCCCCGCCGCCCCCCTATGGAGACGGCGTCCACCGCAAGATAAAGGAGGTCCAGCAAGCAGAATGGAACATACAAACGGCGCCGGCCCCGCGGCTGGCAGCCCAAAGAAAAAGAAAAAAGAGCGGAAGAGGTTCAGCGTGCTCCGGCTCATCGGGAAATTTTTCCTGGTGATCTTCACGCTGGTGGTTATCGGCGTGCTGACGGTGGCGATCTTCTTCCAGATTTTCATGACCTACGTGAACACCACCCTGGCGCCCACCCTGGATGTGACCATCGAGGAGATGACCCTTCAGCTCTCCTCCACCCTCTACGACGGAGACGGGAATCCCATGCGCACCCTCTACAGCGCCGAAAACCGGGAGCTGGTGAGCATCGACAAGATCCCGGACCACATGATTAACGCCCTCATCGCCATTGAGGACCACCGCTTCTGGGAGCACCACGGGGTGGACTGGGAGGGAACCCTGGCCGCGTTTTACAAGACGTTCACCTCCGGCAGCACCCGGGGCGGCTCCACCATCACCCAGCAGCTCCTGCGGCAGATCACCGAGGACGACGAGGTCACGGTCAAGCGGAAGGTCCGGGAGATCTTCCGGGCCCTGGAGTTTGAGAAGAAGACCAGCAAGGACGACATTCTGGAGGCATATCTGAACCTGGTCTACTTCGGCCAGTCCTGCTACGGAGTGCAGAGCGCGGCCAAGGTCTACTTCGGCAAGGATGTGTGGGAGCTGGATCTGGCGGAGAGCGCCGCCATCATCGGCATCACCAACAACCCCTACCAGTACGACCCCTTCCTGGGCTTCACCTTCAAGCAGTCCGACGGCTCCATCAAAACCAGCATGGAGATGAACAAGTGGCGGCAGGAGCTGATCCTTAACCGTATGGAGGAGCTGGGGATGATCAGCAAGGCCGAGTGCAGGGATGCCAAGGCGGAGAAGCTCGTCTTCACGATCTCCGAAGAGTACAAAGCCGCCCACCGCCAGGAGGGCGAGGACGGGGAGGCCGGAGAGGAGAACGACCGCCGGGTTTACTCCTGGTTTGAGGACGCGGCCATTGAGGACGCCATCCAGCTGGTGATGGAGGCCAAAGGCTGCTCGGAGAAGATCGCCACCTCCCTGGTCTACTCCGGCGGCTACCATATCTATACCACTTTGGATACGGATATTCAGGCCGTCGTGGATCAGGTCTATCAGGACCCGTCCAACTTCAACTACCCTTCCGCCAAGGGCACGCCCCTGGACTCCGCCATCACCGTGGTGGACCCCTACACCGGGGACGTGGTGGCAATGGCCGGCGGCGTGGGGGAGAAGGAGCAGAGCCGGATCCTCAATCTGGCCACCTCCCGCCGCTGTCCCGGCAGCGCCATCAAGCCGGTGAGCGTCTACGCTCCGGCCTTTGACGCCAACGTGGCCTCCCCGGCCAGCGTCTTTGATGACTATCCCATCCGGCTCAGCAGCGCCGGCAGGGGCTATCCCAAAAACTCCAACGGCCGCTACAAGGGCATGACCCTGGTCAGCCAGGCCATCACCAGCTCCACCAACACCGTCTCCGCCCGGACCCTCCAGGCTCTGGGGTACGGGGCCTCCTATGAGTTCATGGTCAACAATCTGGGCTTCAACCTGGTGACGGCGGACATGGACGTGGGTCCCCTGGCTATGGGCGGACTGACCTACGGCGTGACCACCGAGGAGATGGCGGCGGCCTTCGCCTCCTTTGCCAACCAGGGGATGTACAACAAGCCCCGGACTGTCACCCGTATTCTGGACAATGACGGAAACGTGGTGGTGGAGAACAGCGTGGATTCCCGGGAGGCGATGAAGCCCTCCACCGCCTACCTCATCAACAAGTGGCTGCGCAACGTGGTCACAAACGGCACCGGCGGCGGGGCCAGCTTCAGCGGCATGACCATCGCCGGCAAGACCGGCACCACTTCGGACAACTTCGACCGGTACTTCGCGGGCTACACGCCCTACTACGCCGCCGCCGTCTGGGTGGGGTACAAGGATTCCAATGAGCGCATCAAGGCCGATATCAATCCGGCGGCGAAGATCTGGCGGCTGGTCATGCAGCCGGTCCACGAGGGGCTGGAAAACAAGTCCTTCCCCGAGCGGCCTGCCGGCATCGTCAGCGCCACGGTCTGTATGGACTGCGGCAAGAAAGCCACCAGCCTCTGCTCCGCTGACAGCCGGGGGAGCCGGGTGACGACCATGGAGGTCCAGGAGGGGGCTGTGCCAGCGGAGGAGTGTACCTGCCACGTCTCGGCGGAGGTCTGTTCCGAGAGCGGGATGCTGGCCGGGGACTTCTGCCCGGAGGAGTGCCGGGTGGTCAAGACCTTTATCAACCCCGACCGGGAGTATATTGAGCTGAGCCCCGGGTATGTGACCAGCGACTATGTGGTGGTGCCCGCCCAGGTGATTACGGCGGAGGACGAGGCGTTTACCATGCACGCACTCAACGCCCAGGGGACCTGCACCCTTCACGATGAGAATACCCCCCAGCTTCCCCCGGATGAGGAGGACAATGGGGAAGGGGAGAGCGGCGATGTGCCCGATTGGCTCTTCCCGAGTACCACTCAGCCGATCCCCGGCCAGGATGACCCCGCCACGCCCGGCAATCCCGGCGGTACGGAGCCCGCAGAGCCCTCCGGCCCCGATACGGAGCCGGATACGCCGCCCCAGATCCCGGACTCCCAGCGGCCCAGCTGGCTGGACCCGCCCTCCCCGGATGAACCGGAGGAGCCGGGCGAGCCTATGCCGCCGCCGGAGGAGTAAAAGCCGCGCCGGAGCGGCAAGAAAAATCAAGAAAAATCAAGGAAAAAATATTTGACAATCTCCGCGCCATCCGCTATAATAATACC
>JAIEIQ010000267.1 GCA_029065305.1 Oscillospiraceae bacterium | reverse complement strand
CGCTGGTGACGCCCCGCCGGCTCGCGTCGTTCTGGGGGATCAGGGAAAAGCTGGGGAGGCGGAGGTGCTCCTTGCTCTCAAAGAATTTCAGGAACATCTCCCGGATTTCATTAACGCCGTATGATTTGTGCATGGGGGTTCTCTCCTTTATATTAGTTTTTTTGTTTTACAGGGTTCGGCGGTCGTCGGAGCGGCCCAGGAGGTAGTCGGCGGAAACCTCGAAATAGTCGGCTAATCGTTCCAACATCAAAGAAGGAATATTGATTTCGCCGCGTTCAATTTTCTGATAGTGACGGGATTGACAGCCTAAAAATTCAGCCATCCCAACTTGTGTTACCCCTTTTTCTTTCCGAAGCTCTTTTATGCGTGCCGAAAATTTTGGCATTTTAATTTCCATATAATTACCTCATTATAGGCTTGACACGCCTTGATATATCGTGCTATAATATGGGCAGAACACGCCTTAAAATATCGCAATGGAGGACTTGATTATGAACGAAACCTACGAATGGCTATACGAAAACTACGCCCGGGAGCTCCAGAGAGAGCTTCAGGAGACAGAGGCAGCCGCCATTGAGCGGTTCGCGGCGGCGGTACACCTCTCCGCCAGGGACCGGATTGATTTAGCAGACTGTATAGCCGCCCTCCGCTTTTACTGCGGCGTGAGGAGCTTTGCCCTGGGCCTTCGGATGGGGATGGACCTCATGGAGGAGCCGTTCCCTACCGCTTCTTGACCTCAAACCCGATGATCTCCATCTCCGGGTCCACGGCCACCCGAATAAGCGCTTTTTTCTTGGAGTACTTGCAGTAGAACACGCACACACCGTAGTCCTCTCCGTCGGAGCTCTGGCCGGTGGTGAGGAAGCTGTCGATCTGCTTGTACGCCCCGGCGCCGTCCAGCTGCCGCTGGACCAGCTCCCCGATGGCCTCGGGGCTCGTCTCCTCCCGCACATCCTCCCGCAGAAGGCCCCACGCGGCCTCCCAGTCGTTTCCGGCCAGGGCCCGGACCATCTCCCGTCCCTTTGCCAGCAGGGCCTCCTCCTCCATGCCCTCCGGCAGGGGGTTCCCCTCCACCCGGCAGGCGCACAGACCGGCCAGCAGCAGCGCCGCCAGCGCCAGCAGCGCGATTCGCTTCATTCTCAAAAAAGCATACCCCCTTTGGGCAAAAAATAAAGACCCGCCGCCACATAGGGGCGAAGGTCTTCGCGGTACCACCCTAATTTATCCCGTCCGGGATGTCTCGTCAGCCCTGTAACGGGGGCAAGGCCGTGGAGCTCGTCGCTCCCCGCTCAGAAGTGGCCGCCGCCGGTGCTCCGCCGCGGGGCTCCCACCATTCCCCGCTCGCTTTGGGCCGCTGTCCGGCGCTCGCTTCGTCATCGCTTTTATTAATCCGTATTATATCACAGATTTTTTCGTTGTCAACGAGGTTTTTTTGTCTTTCCTCTTCTTGCAATTTCCCCCGGCCCCGGCTATACTGTGAACGGTTTGCAAAGGAGGCGTTCTCAATGGTAAAGGATCTGACGGAGGGCCGGCCGGGCCGGGTGCTGGCGCTGTTCTCCGTTCCCATGCTGGTCAGCGTCATTTTCCAGCAGCTCTACAATATGGCGGACAACGTTGTGGCGGGGCAGTTCATCGGGGACGACGCCCTCTCGGCGGTGTCCATCTCCTACCCGGTGACCATGATCTACATGGCGGCGGCGCTGGGCATCAACATCGGATGCAGCGTGGTAGTCTCCCAGCTCTTCGGGGCCAAGCGCATGGAGCGGATGAAAACCGCCGTCAGCACCTCCCTCCTGGCAAGCGGCGCGCTGGCCCTGGCCCTGACGGCGCTGGGCCTGATCTTCTGCCGGCCCCTGCTGGGCCTGCTGAATACCCCGGAGGCGCTGATGGAGCCCACCCTTCAATATCTGCGCATCTACACCGTGGGGCTGGTGTTCATCTTTCTATATAACACCTGCACCGGCGTTTTCACCGCCCTGGGGGATACCGTGACGCCCCTCATCTTTCTGGTGGCGTCCTCCCTGGCGAACATCGGCCTGGACGTGCTGCTGGTGACGGTGGTGGATCTGGGGGTGGCGGGGCTGGCCCTGGCAACCGCCCTGTGCCAGGGGGTAGCGGCGGTGGTCTCTCTGGCGGCGCTGCTGCGGCGGCTGGGGAGGATAGAATCCGGGCCCTGGGCGCGGTTCTCCCCCGCACTGCTGAGGATGATCGCCTCCCTGGCGGTGCCGGGGATCTGCCAGAAGAGCTTCGTCTCCGTAGGGAATCTGATGGTCCAGAGCCTGGTCAACAGTCAGGCGGCAGTGGTGCCGGGGATCATCGGAGGCTTCTCCTCCGCCTCCAAGCTTATCTATTTCGTGGTCTACATCAACTCCGCCGTGGGCTCCGCGGTAGCCAGCTTCACCGCCCACAACATCGGCGGAAAGCAGGTGGACCGGGTGGGCCGGGGGCTGCGGGGCGGGATTTGGCTGTGTGCCGCCGTCTGCGTCCCCGCCACGGCCTTCCTGCTGCTCTTCTCCCAGCAGGCCATGACCATCTTCGTCCCGGCGGAGAGCGGGGACATCATCGCCGCCGGTGTGGGCTACCTGCGGATTGTGGCCCCGTTTATCTTCATCGTGGCGGTAAAGCAGTGCTGTGACGGGGTGCTCCAGGGGGCGGGCTCCGCCCGGGAGTTTATGGCGACGACGTTTTCCGATCTGTTTCTGCGGGTGGGGCTGGCGTATGTACTGCCCGTGTGGCTGGGGTATGTGGGCATCTGGTGGGCGTGGCCCATCGGCTGGATCCTCAGCGCCGGGCTGTCCGTGGCGCTCTACGCCCGGGGGCACTGGAAGAAAGTGCATCTGCTGGAGCAGGTGTGAAATGGGACGCATAATGGAAATGGTCCATGCTTGACAGGGCCGCTCCAGATGACTCTGGAGCGACCCTTCTGCTTTAGTCGTACTTCCCCTCCCGGCGGTTCCGGTAGAACCGCATGGACAGTCTCACGGAAATAACTGTCAGTAGGACAGCCGCCGCGACGCCCGCCGTTACGATAAGCGGCAGGGGCAGGCCGGGGATGTGCAGCGTCTTGGCGATCTTCACCAGTCCCAGGCCCATGCCCAAAGCCGCGCCCAGCATCAGAACCATCAGCATCCGGCCCCGTTCCGTCCCGAACCGGTACAGCAAGGGCAGGGTCAGGTTCATAATGAACGCCATCGTGACAATCAGCACCAGCTCCGTCTCCCACAAATCCGTCCAGTCGATGCCCGCCTTTGTGACCACCAGCCCCTGGACAGCCGTGCCAAAGGCCACAATCAAAAAGGCCAGGCCGGTGTAGATCACGCACAGCAGGTACTTGCTCCCCACCAGCTCCGAAATCCGGTAGGGCAGCATGGCGGCGTATTTGTCCCACTTGCTCTTGTCGTCGTAGGCCAGGGAGTTGATGGGGACCATGAAGGCTGTCATCAGGGCGTAGGCGCTGCTGAAGGCCCCCATATTCGGAATCAGACAGAAAATCAGCGCCAGAACAATCAGCAGGCGGGCCTGCTTGTCGGCCACATAGATATCCTTTCTCAACAGCGCGATCATTGCTTCTCCTCCTTCACCAGATACAGAATGATGTCCTCCAGATTGGCCCGGTCCACCGTCAGCCCGCGGGGGATCAGCTTCCGCTCCACCAGGGCCTCCGCGCCGTAGGCGCCCACCCGTTTGCCGTGAATGGCCTCCTCCGGGATGTTGGACAGCTGCTCCCGGGTGCATTTCAGGATGCCGTAGGTGTCCAGCAGCACGTCCTTCTCCTCGCACAGAACCAGCCTCCCCCTGTGGAGAAAGGCGATGTAGTCGCAGATCCGCTCCAGGTCGCTGACGATGTGGCTGGACAGCAGCACCGCGTGGCCGTCTTCGGAGGCGAAGTCCGCGAACACCTCCAGCAGCTCCTCCCGGACCATGGGGTCCAGACCGCCGGTGGCCTCGTCCAGCAGCAGCAGCCTCGGGTGGTGGCTCAGAGCCGCCGCGATGCCCAGCTTCATGGTCATGCCCCGGGAGTAGTCCTTCAGCTTCTTCTTCTCCGGCAGCCCCAGGCGCTGGAGCCACCCCTCGTAGATCTCCCGGTCCCAGTTTTTGTAGGTGTCCGCCATGATCTTCCCCACCTGTACGGCGGTGAGCACCTCGGGGAAAAAGGTCTCGTCCAGCACCACGCCCACGTCCTCCTTCACCCGCAGGAAGTCCGGGCCCTGGTTGTCCGCCCCCAGCACCTCCACCGTTCCGGCGTCCCGGCTGACGGCATCCATGATCAGCCGGATGGTGGTGCTCTTTCCGGCCCCGTTCTCCCCCACCAGCCCCAGCACACAGCCATAGGGCAGGTTCAGGGTCAGATCCTCCAGAGCAAAGTCCTTGTAGCGCTTGGTCAAGCCCTTGATAGCAATCGCGTTTGTATCCACTGTGTTTAATCCTCCTCACATAATACCCGCAGGATATCCGCTAACTCCTCCGGACCCAGGCCGCACTGCCGGCCCAGCTCCACCGCCGCCTGCAAATGGGCCTCGATGTCCCGCAGATGGCTCTCCTTGGCCAGCTCCAGGTCCTGCTCCGCCACAAAGCTGCCCTTTCCGGCCACTGTGTAAATAAACCCGTCCCGCTCCAGCTCCTCGTAGGCCCGCTTGGTGGTGATCACGCTGATGCGCAGATCCCGGGCCAGCGCCCGGATGGAGGGCAGAGGCTCCCCCGGCGGCAGCTTTCCCGTTGTAATGGCCCCCTTTATCTGCCGGACAATCTGTTCATAGATAGGCTGGCCGCTGGCGTTGCTGATGATCAGGTCGATGGCGTTCACCTCCAAACTGTACATATCAATCTGGTTATCTGTATATGAACAGTATACACAGTATGAGCGGTTTGTCAAGAGGGAAACGCAAATTTTTTCGGATGGGTTTTGGCGGCTGGAAGTGCTGCGGAATAACAAATTCAAAATATAGAAATGGATAAAATTTACTATTAAAGAAAACAATTCCAAAAACAACGAACTATTAAAATGGCAAAGAAGCATAAATAGGTATAAACTTAGACTAATTTTGGCCGATATCAAATTGAATGGAATGAAAATTACAAAAATTGGATATTTTTGCGTCGAATTCTTTTTTTGAGTATATTTTACAAAATATTAAATTTGCAACTGTTTTTGTGACCGGCATGTGCTATACTGTCGTTAAAGAGGCGAACCCCCCTGGGG
>JAIEIQ010000266.1 GCA_029065305.1 Oscillospiraceae bacterium | reverse complement strand
CTCCCGGCCCCCTCGATGACGATAACGTCGTATTCCGCCGCCAGGCTCTCATAGGCCGAGAGCACCGCCGGCAGGAACTCTTTTTTTCGCCGGTAGTACTCCATGGCCCGCATATTGCCCTTGACCTCGCCGCCCACAATGACCTGACTGCCCACGTCGGTGGTGGGCTTGAGGAGCACCGGGTTCATCCGCACATCGGGGGCGATGCCGGCGGCCTCGGCCTGGACTACTTGAGCCCGGCCCATCTCCCCGCCGGCGGCGGTGATGAAGGAGTTGAGGGCCATGTTCTGCCCCTTAAAGGGGGCCACGCGGACCCCGTCCTGGCGGAGAATCCGGCACAGCCCCGCCGCCAGCAGGCTCTTTCCCACGTTGGACATGGTGCCCTGAATCATGATGTTTTTCGCCATAGGCTTCCCCTCTGTTCACAGAATATGCCGGAGCGCCTCCGCCAGCCGCCGGTTCTCCTCCGGCAGCTTCACGGCGGCGCGGTACCACCCGGGCCCCAGGCCGCGGTAGTTGGAGCAGTCCCGGATCAGGATGACCCGCACCAGCAGCTGCTCCTTCAAATCCGCGGGCCCCCGGAAGAGCAGATAGTTTGCGTCCGACGGGCACACCTGCAGGCCCAGGGCCTCCAGCGCCGCCGCCAGATACCGCCGCTCCGCCCGGATCAGCGCCCGGCTTCTGACCAAATAGTCCAGGTCCTCCAGCGCCGCTGTCCCCGCCAGCTGGGCCGGGAGGGACACGTTCCACGGCTGGCTCCGCCTTGCCATCTCCGCGAGCAGGCCGCTGTCCCCGCACAGGCCGTACCCCAGCCGGAGCGCCGCCATGCTGAAGGTTTTGGTGAAGGCCCGCAGGAGAAAGAGCTTTTCCCCGGGCCCCAGCCGGCTGCGGAGGGACTGCCCGCCCTCCGCAAGGTCCAGAAAGCACTCGTCCACAAAGAGCCAGACGCCCTTTTTTTGGCATACAAGCCGGATGTCCTCCAGCAGCGCCGGATGGATGACCCGGCCTGTCGGGTTGTTCGGATTGCAGAGAAAGACGGCGTCGTAGTCGTTTTTCAGCAGAAATTCCGGAAAGCGGTCCGTCAGGGCGAAGCCGTTTTCCTCCGCCAGCGGATACCGCTCCACGACGCAGCCCGCAGCTTCCAGGGCGGATCTGTACTCGGAGAAGGTGGGGGCTGTTTCCAGGGCCCGCCGGGGCCGCAGGGTCCCGCAGAAGGAGAAGATCACCTCCGCCGCTCCGCAGCCGCAGAGGATGACCGCCTCCGGCACCCCCTCAAAGTCCGCTAGGGCCCGCACCAGCGCCCGGCAGTGGGGGTCCGGGTAGCGGTCCAGCAGTCCCGCGCTCTCCTCCACCGCCCGGACCACGCCCTCCGGCGGGCCCAGGGGGTTGGTGTTGACGGAAAAGTCCAGCTCCACGGGGTGGGCGTACCGGTCGCCCCCGTGGGGATTGTTCGATTGGTAGAGCATGACCGCGCCGCCTCCTTTTCGCCCCATTATACCAAGCCCCGGCGGGGATTACAAGTCCGGCGGCGGAAAAATGCGGAGATAGGAAACGCCCCGCCCAAAGGGGCGGGGCGTTCTGGGGGCGGACTTCGCTATCCGCCCTTCAGCCGGGCGGTGATCTCCTCCGTCAGAGCGGCCAGGCGGCTCTTCTGCCGCGCAATCAGCTCCGGCTCCGTCAGTACCGGTACTGACGCTGTCGAGGCGGACGCCTCGACAGCGGGGAGCGTCAGATGGGCCTTGAACAGATCGCCATCCACGCTCAGCTCAAAGGTGCCGCCCATCAAATCGATTAAGCTCCGGGCGATGTTCAGCCCCAGGCCAGAGCCCTCGGTGTGCCGGGAAGCGTCCCCCCGGACAAAGCGCTCCATGAGCTCCTCGGCGCTGACGTTCAGCTGGTCCCGGGACACGTTCTTTATGGACAGGACCACCCGGCCATCCCGCTCCACCAGATCGATATAGACCCGGGTGCCGGCCATGGCGTATTTGCACACATTGCCC
>JAIEIQ010000265.1 GCA_029065305.1 Oscillospiraceae bacterium | reverse complement strand
CGGTAGGCCACGTGGGCGGGGCGGTCGGTGTAGGACAGAGCCTGCCGCAGGCGGTCCGGCGTAACGGCTAAATAAATCTGCAAGGCGCGTTCCCCCCTTGTGAAATTCTGAAAAGGGTGCTATACTGGATACCGCTGTAAAATTTATGCGGACGGGAGGGCTGCTATGCCATTTTCCTTGGTGCCGGACCAGGTGCTGGACCGGTATACGGATGTGACCGCCTCCATGCTTCAGGCGCTGGGGGTCCGGTTGCTGCTGTGCGATCTGGACTACACCCTGGCCCCCCGGTCGGTGAGGGAGCCGGACCGGACGCTGACGGACTGGCTGTCCGGACTGGAGGCGGCGGGTATCGAGGTGGTCATTCTCTCCAACAACCGCTCCTCCCGGCGGGTGGAGACCTTCTGCTCCCAGCTGGGCATCCGGTACGTGGGCCGCGCCGGGAAGCCCTCCTCCCGTGGCTACCGGGAGGCCATGGCCCTGGCCGGCGCCCCGCCGGGGGAGACCGCCATGCTGGGGGATAAGCTCCTCACCGATGTGCTGGGGGCCCGGCGCAGCGGGGTGCGGGCCCTGATGGTGGAGCCCCTGGGGGGGCCCGTGGGGAGCTGGAACCGGTTTTTGCACCTGCTTCAGGAGCCCTTCAAACAAATTTCAAAAAGGAGATACAGGAATCATGAGTAGATTTGAGAAGATCGCGGCCAAGCTGCCGGAGTACGGGATTGACGCCGTGCTGGTGACGGGAGCCGCCAACCGGCTGTACGCCACCGGCTTTCCCTCCAGCGCCGGAGCGGCCCTGGTGACGGGGAAGGGCAGCTGGTTTGTCACCGACTGCCGCTATATTGAGGCCGCGCGGAAGCGGATCACCGGGGCGGAGATCATCGAGTGCACCGCCGAACGGTCCACCAGGAAGATCCTGGCCGGGATTGTCAAGGAGAAGGGCCTGAAAAAGGTGGGCTTTGAGGAGCGGTATATGACCGTGGAGGAGTACCGCCTGTGGGAGAAGGAGCTGGACTGTGAGCTGGCGGACGCCAACAAGCTGCTCATGGAGCTGCGCTCGGCCAAGGAGCAGGGGGAGATCGACTGCCTCATCGGGGCCCAGCGCATTGCGGAGAAGGCCCTGACGGAGACCCTGGACTTCATCAAGGCCGGGCGGACGGAGCAGGAGATCTCCGCCTACCTCCAGTACCGGATGCTCTGCGGCGGAGCGGAGAAGATGAGCTTCGAGCCCATCGTGGTCAGTGGCCCCAACGGCAGTATGCCCCACGGCGTGCCCTCGGCCAAGCCCGTGGCGGAGGGGGAGTTCATCACCATCGACTTCGGCTGTGTCTGGGGCGGCTACTGCTCGGACACCACCCGGACGGTGGCGGTGGGCCATGTGACGGAGGAGATGGACAAGGTCTACCACACGGTGCTCCAGGCCCAGCTGGCGGGCATCGCCGTGGCGAAGGCCGGGGCCACCGGCAAGGCGGTCCATGAGGCCGCGGCCAAGGTTATCGGCGACGCAGGCTACGGAGCGTATTTCGGCCACGGCTTCGGCCACGGCGTAGGCGTGGAGATCCACGAGGAGCCGACGGCCAGCGAGCGGAACGCCAAGCCCCTGCCCGAGGGGGCGGTGATCTCGGCGGAGCCGGGGATCTATATCCCGGGCCGCTTCGGCGTGCGCATTGAGGACGTTCTGGTCATCACCCGGGACGGCAATATCGATATCACCGAGGCCCCCAAGGAGTTGATCATCCTGTAAGGCCGGGCCCGCTGAAAAGCTGTTTTTGAAGGAGTGTTGTGTATGCGGAGGGAGTCCGCGCCGGAGGAGCAGGTGCTGGAGCAGCTCTCGCGGCGGCTGGAGGGGGCCCGGCTGGAGAGGGGCGTGCTGGTTTTGGAGGACGGGCGGCTGCGGGTAAGAGCCGCCCTGCCCCACCGGGAGGGCCCCAGCTTCCAGCTGGAGGTCACGGCGGAGCACCCGGATTTCTTTGAGCCGCTGACAGCGTCCGCGTCGGGGTACGCGG
>JAIEIQ010000264.1 GCA_029065305.1 Oscillospiraceae bacterium | reverse complement strand
GGGAGAAGCCCGTCCGGGTGGAGAAGGTGGAAAAGCTGGCCGTGCCCCACACCACCGGCACCACCGCCGAGAAGAAGGCCGCCGCCGACCGCGCCGCCCAGCAGGGCCAGCAGGCCGCCGCGCCCAAGCCCGGCGGCAATGCCAACCGCCGCCGGAAGCCCCGGAGACGGCCTCCCCGGGGGAACGGAGGAGAGTAACTTGCAGACCGTGGGAAGCGGATTGCTGGAGTAATCACGCCAATAAGAAACTATAAGCCCCCGCTCCTCTGAATCGAAGGGCGGGGGCTTTCAATTGATATACTTGAACTCAACGCTGCAGGTATCTTTACCGCTGATACTAAGTTTTACTCCTATTAATACTAAGCAACGGAAGAATCCGTCAAGGGGCCTCTCCCCTTCCTCTTGCCTCCGAAGGAGGGATATGGTATAGTAAACAGGAAAAAGCTTCTGACTGGAGGAGAAACAGGCATGGAAAAGAAAACAATCGGCATTATCGGCGGCATGGGGCCCCTGGCCACGGCGGATTTGTTTGAGAAGATCGTGGGCCATACAAAAGCCGCCTGCGACCAGGAGCACCTGCATGTGGTCATCGACAGCAACACCAACATCCCGGACCGGACGGCGGCGCTGCTCCACGGCGGGGCGGACCCGCTGCCGGAGCTGACCGGGAGCGCCCGGCGGCTGGAGGCGATGGGTGCGGACGTTTTGATTATGCCCTGCAACACGGCGCATAACTATTATGACGGGATTTCGGCGGCGGTATCGGTGCCGGTGCTCCACATGGTGCGCCTGACGGCCCAGGCCCTGGTGGAGCGGGGCGTGAAAAAGGCGGGTTTGCTGGCTACCGACGGGACGGTGCGGACGGGGATCTATCAGAAGAGCTTCGCGGGCTCCGGCGTGGAGCTGCTGACGCCGGACGAGGCGGGACAGCGGGCCGTGATGGAGATGATCTATCAGGGGGTCAAGGCCGGGGACATGGCCTTCGACGCCAGGCCGGCCCGGCAGGCTATGGAGCGGCTGCTGGCCGCCGGGGCGGAGGTTCTGATCCTGGGCTGTACGGAGCTGCCCCTGGCGGTGAAGCTGTACGGGATCGATCTGCCGGCGGTGGACCCCACCCTGGAGCTGGCCCTGGCGGCGATCCGGTTCGCCGGCGGCGAGACGATCTGAAAAACAGAGGACATTTACCGGCGGAGTGCTCAATGCCGGAAAGAGAAAGTTGAGGATGACCTGACATGGAACAAATTCGGAAAACAGCAATGATCACACTGATAGGACGGCCCAACGTGGGCAAGTCCACCCTGACCAACGCCCTGGTGGGGGAGAAGATCGCCATCGTGTCTTCCAAGCCCCAGACCACCCGTAACCGCATCTGCGGCGTGGTGAACAAGGGGGACACCCAGTATATTTTCCTGGACACCCCCGGCTTCCACAGGGCCAGGACCCGCCTGGGGGACTATATGGTCAAGGTGGTGAAGGACTCGGTGGCCGATGTGGACGGAGTGTGCCTGCTGGTGGAGCCCATCGCCAAGATCGGCGCTCCAGAGCAGGAGCTCATCGACCGCCTCCGGGAGGAGAAGCTCCCCGCCGTGCTGGTCATCAACAAGATCGACACCGTGGAGAAGGCCCAGCTGCTGGAGGTCATGGCCGCTTACAGCGGGGCCTGCCCCTTCGACGCCATTATCCCCGTCTCCGCCCAGCGGAAGGATGGACTGGATGTGCTCATGGGGCAGCTGGAGAAATACGCCGCCGAGGGCCCTCAGCTCTTCCCCGACGGAATGACCACCGACCAGCCCGAGCGGCAGATTGTGGGGGAGATCGTCCGGGAGAAGCTGCTGCGGAACCTGGACAAGGAGGTCCCCCACGGCACCGCCGTGGAGGTGACGAAGTTCTCCGAGCGGGACAGCGGCGTGATTGATCTGGACGTGACCATCTACTGCGAGAAGGCCAGCCACAAGGGGATTATTATCGGCAAAAACGGGGCCATGCTGAAGAAGATTGCTTCCCATGCGAGGGAGGATATCGAGCGGTTCATGGGGACCAAGGTTTATATGGAAACCTGGGTGAAGGTCAAGGAGAACTGGCGGGACAACCTGAACTATATCCGCTCCTTCGGCTATGACGAGCAGTAGAGAAAGAGGCTGAAAATACGATGAATTATCAGGAAAAGACGGTTTTGCTGAAAAACGGGAGGACCTGCCTCCTCCGCCGGGCGGAGGAGGCTGACGCGGAGATGATGTTGGAGTATCTGAAAACCACCTCCGCCCAGACGCCCTACATGATCCGGGAGCCGGAGGAGGTCCGGACCGATCCGGAGGAGGAACGGGCCTTTCTGCGGAGGGCGGCGGAGGACCCGCGGTTTCTGATGCTGCTGGCCTTTGTGGACGGGGCCTTCGCGGGATCCTGCTCCTTTGCCGGGGTCTCGGAGCGGAGCCGGATGCGGCACCGGTGTACGGTGGGCATCTCGCTGTACCGGGCGTTCTGGGGGATGGGCATTGGCGCCGCGCTCATGGGGGAGATCCTGGCCGGAGCCAAAGCCGCCGGGTATGAGCAGGTGGAGCTGGACGTGGTCTCCACCAACGAGAGGGCCGCCGGCCTGTACAGAAAGCTGGGATTTGAGACCACCGGGACCATCCCCCATGCTTTCAGGTACAAGGACGGGACCTACGCGGATTTCCTGTTCATGGTGAAAAAGCTGGTTTGACTTCCCAGTCATAACCGGCCCGCTCCCTGCCCACCATAGGAGCGGGGGGCGAGGGATATGGAGGACGGCTATTGGGATCTGTTCTGGCGGACCGGTATGCCGGAGTTCTACCTGCTGCGGGGGCAGCGGGAGAGCGGGAACGGACTGATCTGAGAGGCGGCGGCCCCTGCCGCCGTCTACATAGAGGGGAAGAGGAATGGCGGGAGAGCGGACTGTTGTGAAGGGAATCGTCCTGCGGAGCGTGGACACCAAGGAGAGCGACAAGATTCTCACGGTCCTCACCCCCCGGGGCAAGCTGCCGGTGGTAGCCAAGGGGGCCCGGAGCCGGAAAAGCCGGGTGACGGCCTGCACCCAGCTGCTGGCCTACTCGGAGCTGACCCTCCACGAGAGCCGGGGGTGGCAGTACCTGGCTGAGGGGAGCACGCTGGAGCTGTTCGGCGGCGTGCGGGGGGACATCGAGCTGCTGAGTTTAGCCAGCTACTTCGCGGAGCTGACGGAGGCGGCGGCGCTGGAGGACACGGAGAGCGGGGCGCTGCTGTCCCTGCTGCTCAACGCGCTCTACGCCCTGGGCACGCTCCGCCGCCCCCAGGCGCTGGTCAAAGCGGCCTTTGAGCTGAAGCTTACGGCGCTCATCGGCTTTGAGCCCCTGGCGGACGCCTGCGCCTACTGCGGCGTTCCGGAGCCGGAGGAGCCGGTGTTTGATGTAAACGGCGGGGTTATCTGC
>JAIEIQ010000263.1 GCA_029065305.1 Oscillospiraceae bacterium | reverse complement strand
CGGTACTGCCACTCTACCGGGCGGGCGGGGGACGACGGCTTTACCATCAACAGCCTGATTCCCTCCGCTCCGGATTACCGGGCGGACCTGGCGGAAAAAATCACCCAGACAGGCAGTTATTTCGCTTGAGCGGCAAGCATTCCGCCGCCCCCTTCATAGCAGAGCATTGCCCCCAGAGCAGCCGGCAGGGTCCGGCTGTTCCGGGGGCTTTCTTTTCCCGCCGCTGCTATATATATGCAGGCGGGGGCTGTTCCATCAATATCGGTTCAGGCAGGCGAAAATCTCCTGTATTCTCGGCATGGCCAGCCCCGAGGGCACATCCCGCTCCCCGCAGATCCCGGCCAGCCCCTCCTTCTCCAGGATCCGGCCCAGCACCTGGGCCACCCAGGCCAAGTCGGCGGGCTTGTCCCCATAGTGCTCCTTGGCGTACCGCAGCAGGCAGGCCAGCGTCTGGGTCTGCTCGCCGTCCACCAGCTGCTCCACATAGCGCAGGTCCAGCGTATCCTTCCCCAGAGAGAAGGAGGTCTTTCCCAGCCGCTTGATCTTCAGCCGCTCTGTGATCTGCCTGTCCCCCTGGTAGCTCCGCCGGGTCTGGGCCGCGCCGCCCAGATCGACAGCCCGCTGGGCTGCGGGCAGGCGGAAATCCGGGGCCTCCAGGGAGGGGCCGGGGCGGTCCGCGAGCAGGGCCCTAGTCTGCTCCGTGATGTCCACCGCCCGGTAGCAGTCCATCTGGAGGATTCTGCCGGCGGCGTAGAAGTAGGACCCGCTGCTGCCCACCACCAGGATGGTGGAGATCCCCTCCTTCTCCCACAGATCCCGCACCCGCTCCAAAAAGGGCGTGATGGGCTCCTTGTCCCGGGCGATGACCTCCTGCATGAGCTTGTCCCGCACCATCAGATTGGTGGCCGAGGTGTCCTCGTCAATGAGCAGCACCCGGCTCCCGGACTCGATGCCCTCCACGATGTTGGCCGCCTGGGAGGTGCTGCCGCTGGCGTCCAGGGTGGAGAAGCGGCGGGTGTCCTTCCCGTTGGGCAGATGGGTGATGAAAAGGGAGATGTCCGTGTTGGTGATCTTCCGCCCGTCCTCCGCCCGGATTTTCAGGGCGGTATGGTCGGTGATCACATACTCCCGCCCATCCCCGGCGATGTGGTCGTAGACTCCCCGCTCCAGAGCCTTGAGGAGGGTGGACTTGCCGTGGTAGCCGCCTCCGGCGATGAGGGTGATTCCCCGGGGGACGCCCATGCCCCGCAGGGGGCCGTGCCGGGGCAGCTCCAGGGTCACAGCCATGCTCTCCGGCGAGCGGAAGGCCACCGCGTCCCCCATGGGCCGGTCGGACACACCGCTCTCCCGGGGCAGGACCGCCCCGTCGGCCACGAACGCCGCCAGCTCCAGCCGCTCCAGCTCCTCCCGGATAAACTGCTGGTCATCGGCCAGGAAGAGGGCCGCTTCCAGGTCCTTTTTGGGGGTCCTGGCGTAGAAGAGGCTCTCCTCCACGCACTGGGGCAGGAACTCAAAGAGAATTTTCTCCAGCTCCCGGGCGTTGATGGTCCGGCCATTGGCGGGGAAGCCCACCTCGAAGCGGACCGTGATCCCCTCCTCCCCCACCGCGCAGGCCGTCCGCTCCAGGATCTCCTGTCCGGGACGGCTGACGGTGATAAGGCCGCTCTTGCCGGAGCCCCGGGCCTGGAAGCAGAATTTGTCCGCCTGACGGCCAAAGCGCCGGAGGAGAAAGTCCTCCAGGGCCGTGCGGCGGCGCTTCGTCTCCCAGCAGGACGCCGGGAAGCCGGCGGCGCTGTGCCGCACTGACACGCTCAGCCGGGAGGGGGCGGCGAAGGGGTCCCCCTGGACGTGCTCAATGCCCAGGACATAGCGGCCAAAGGACCAGCCTCCGGCCAGGGACTTGTAGGCGGGGTAGCTCCGGTGGTCGATGGCGCGGAGCGCGCCGCGCAGATCTTCTGATGACTTCATAGGATGCCTCCGTTTGTTTTGTGGGTTCAGTATAGCACAGAAGCCCCCCGCTGTCACCCGCAAACGGGACAATTTGTCCCGAACATATTTTTAGTTGACAAATGTAGAATAATCCTGTATCATGGCTTTATCCAAAAAAGAAAGGACGGGGGATCTTATGAAGAAATTCCGTGCGTATTTAACGGCGGTCTGCCTCCTGCTGGCGCTGTGCCTGCTTCCGGGGGAGGCCGGAGCGGCGGGAGAGAGCGTGCGGGTCACGCTGCCCGGCTTTGACGTGACCCTGAACCGGACCGCCTTCTCCAACGATTACAGCCGGTACCCGCTGCTGGTCTACAAGGACATTACTTATTTTCCCATGACCTACTACGACTGCCGCCTGCTGGGGCTGACTACCGCCTGGTCCGCGGCGGGGGGACTGTCTATTGACCGGAGCGATGAAGCCCCCTCGGTGTACCTCCGGGAGGTCCAGGACACCCGGAACGCCAAGAGCCTCACCGCCCGGATTGCCGGCGGAAAAATCCGGGTCAATGGGAAAACCATCGACAACAGCAGGGAGGAGTACCCGCTGCTGTTGTTCCGAGATGTGACGTACTTCCCCCTGACCTGGCGTTTCGCGGTGGAGGAGTTCGGGTGGGGATATCATTTCGATGCAGAAGAGGGGCTCTTTGTATCCGGCCCGGTATTCGGCACGGACGAGGAGCTGACTTATCGGGACGATTACACCCCCCATGAGGGAAACGAGTGGGCTGTTCAAATGAGCCTGTGGGGTACGATGGGTGGAAACAGCCGGTGGGTGGACGACGGGATAGAGCTCCCCATCAGCTTCTCCTCCAGCGAAAACAGCCAGGGGGGATATACCTCCGCCATCACATTTTGGAATTACACCGGGGAAGATATAACTATCCTGTCCGACGATTCCCTATGGGAGTACCGGGTCTACCGGCAGATCGGAGGGCGGGATGAGCTGGTATACCGGCAGGCCATCCCCTTCTTTGCCGGAGAATTTCCCCAGTATGGCATAGCGAATTGGCGGATTCACGACAGCTTCTGGGACACCTGCGAAAAGGGGACCTATCGCGTGGAGCTGTTCCACCCGAGCCATCTGCGCTATGAGAGCGGCGTGGGCGCGGTCCACTCCGAGCCTATTCGGGAGTTTATCGACCCTCTCGATCCCGATGGAGCCTTCTGGCTGACTCTTTCCCACACGGTGGAGGCGGAGGGCTTCCAGCCCGCCGGGGAGAAGTACCAGATCAGCCGGGCTAATGTGCTCTCGGGGGACTATTCAATCTATGAAGGCATCGGAGCTCCAAACCCAGGACAGGCGGAGCTGACGGCGGAGGAGCTGGACCAGGTAGTGGACGCCTATAACTGGGCCTGTATGCGCTCCCGCCGGTACGATCCCGACCCCAGCGACACAGTGCAAAGTTTTTACTACTGGGTCTACCTCCATATGGCCGACGGCACGACCTTCTCCCTGAGCCGCCGGGGCCCCGGAGAGGTCCGGGTCTGGGGCGGTATGGACAACCTGGACGGCAACTTTTTCCTCCATTCCCAGGTGCTGTACGATCTCCTGGGGGAGGTCAGAGACTGAGAAAGGCCCCCGCGCCGTTATACGGCGCGGGGGCCTCTTTTCGTATTTTCAGCAGGTCGCCCCGCCGGTGAGATGGAGCTCGGCGTCCAGAATCTGCTGCTTGCGCTCCAGCAGGTCATTGGCCAGCAGCTGGGCCTCCACGTTCTCAAAGCCCAGGCGCTCGATGGTCTTGGCGAAGCGCTCGCCGGTCTTGCCCTGCTCCCGGAAGAGCAGGATGGCCTTCTCGATGACGTTGAGGGCCTCGTCCTTGTCGGTGAAGATCTTGCTCAGAGCGCGGCCCTGGGCGGTCTTTTTGCCCCAGCGGCCTCCGATATAGATCTTGAAGCCGTAAACCCCCTCGCTCAGGGCGTCGAAATGGCACTGGCCCACGCACCGGCCGCAGTTGTTGCACAGCTCCTTGTCGATCTCCAGCAGGCCGTCCGTCACCTTGGCCGCGCCCATGGGGCAGACCTTCTCCACGGAGCACTTCTTGCAGCCGTTGCACTCGTCCTCCTCCAGCTGGGGGATCCGCTGGCCGATGATGCCCAGGTCGTTCAGATCCGGCTTGACGCAGTTGTTGGGACAGCCGCCCACGGCGATCTTGAACTTGTGGGGCAGCTTCACGGTGTGGTAACCCTCGTAGAACCGGTGGTGGATCTCCTCGGCAATGGCGAAGGAGTCCAGCAGGCCGTACTGGCAGGTGGTGCCCTTGCAGGCCACCACGGGCCGCACCAGGGAGCCGGTGCCGCCGGTCTCCAGGCCGGCTTCCCGGATGTAGGCGCGGAAGTCCTCAATCTTGTCGTAGGGAATGCCCTGGACCTCGATGGTCAGACGGGTGGTGAAGGTGATGATGCCGTTGCCGAACTTTTCCGCGGCCTCGGCAATGCGGCGGTGCTGGGCGGCGGTGATCTTGCCGTTGACGGTGATGATGCGTCCGGAGAAATTATCGGTGCCCTTGTTGTTTAAAAAGCCCAGCGCCTTGACCCGCTTCTCGTCGGCGGGGCTGACGGTCAATGCTGCCATATGTATTCTCCTCCTAAATGTTTTTCGGTATCCATTCTTTTCTTAAAAAAAGAAAAGAATCAAAAGAAAAATTTTTGTATGCGAAACTTCGTTTCGCGTATGCTTTTATAGAGGGAAACAGGAGAAAGGCGATAGCCTTTTGGCCAAAAGTTCTTTTTGATACTTTTTCTTTCAAGAAAAAGTATGTACGCTTTACTCCCCGTCCTCGATCTCCGTAAAGGAGGTGCCGCCCTCCAGCACCTTGGTGTTGGGGTAGCCGTAGTGCATGAGCCGGTTCTGGGTCAGGTAGGCCCGCCGGCCCTTGGTGCACACCAGCAGCAGCTTTTCGTCCTTTTCCAGACCGTCTACAGGGCCTTGGATGCTGGTAAAGTCCAGATACTGCCTGCCCTCCAGAGTGGGGGCCTGGGAGCAGTCGATGATCCGGTAGTCCTCCGCCGCGCCCGCCGCGTACTCGGCGGGGGTGAGGGAGTCCATGGCCCCCTCCAGCTTGTTGAGCAGCACGTTGACGGCGTGGGCGAAGGGGTGGATGGCGGTGGAGA
>JAIEIQ010000262.1 GCA_029065305.1 Oscillospiraceae bacterium | reverse complement strand
GGACTTTTTGGCCCGGCGGGCCTCGGCGGGGCCGGGCAGGGTTCTGCCCACCTACCGGCCCGGGGTGCGGTGGACCAATCTGTGGGAGGTGCTTCCGGACTTTATCGCAGAGGCCCTGGCCCAGGCGCTGCCGGTGCTGGACGGGCGGCTGCGGGGCTACGCCGCCCCGGACGCTGTGCTCACCGCCGTGGAGACCCGGAGCTCCTGCCCCCTGCGGATTCTGCGGGACGGGACGGGACAGGCCAATATCCGGGGGCTCTTCCCCTGCGGCGAGGGGGCGGGCTACGCCGGGGGGATTCTCTCGGCGGCGGCGGATGGAATGCGCACGGCGGAACAGGTTCTGGCAATGATGGAAGGGAGAGATGCTGTATGAGAAGGATTGCTGTATTCGCGGATTTTATCACGGAGGACTACCGCCGGCAAATTGACCGGACGGCGGAAAAAACCGGCTTTTCCACCACCTACTTTGCAGATCGGGACGCGCTGGCGGCGGAAATCGGGGCGTTTGAGGTCCTCTTCGGCTACATTCCCCCGTCCCTGCTGGCGGGGGCGGAGAGGCTGCGCTGGCTCTGCGCCGCTTCCGCCGGGGTGGACCACCTCCTGGAGGACTCCCTCTGGCCCAGCCAGGACTGCCTGCTGTCCAACTCCTCCGGGGCCTACGGGCCGACGATCTCCGAGCATGTGCTCATGGTTCTGCTGATGCTGCTGCGGCGGATGCCGGAGTATCAGGCGGATCTGCGGGAGAAGCGGTGGTCCTTCTACAGCCCCATCCGCTCTATCACTGGGAGCCGAATCGTTATGCTGGGCACCGGGGATATCGGGGCCAACACCGCGCGGCGGCTGAAGGCACTGGGGGCCTCTGTCACCGGGGTGTGCCGGAGCGGGCGGTCCGGGGAAGCCGCCTTTGATCGGGTGGTCCCCATCGGGGCGCTGGACAGCGTGCTCCCGGAAGCCGACACGCTGATTATGGCCCTGCCCGCCACAGGGGAGACGGCGGGGATCCTCAGCCGGGAACGGATTGCGCTGCTGCCGGAGCGGGCCTTTGTGGTCAACGTGGGCCGGGGGTCCGCCGTGGATCAGGCCGCGCTGGCCGAGGCGCTGCGGGCTGGACGGATTGCCGGGGCCTCCCTGGACGTGATGACCCCGGAGCCGCTGCCGGAGGATGACCCGCTGTGGGACTGCCCCAATCTGCTGCTGACGCCCCACGTCTCCGGGAACATGTCCCTGGGGCTGACCTGCGAGCTGGCGGTGGAGATGTTCTGCGCCGATTTGGAGCGGTACGCCAACGGAGAGCCGCTGAAAAATCTGGTGGATCGGTCTGTTGGATATTGACATCTATGAGATAAAAAAGCCCCCGAGGACGAAATCCTCGGGGGTTTGACAGATTCAGCGGGATATGGTAAAATCAACCTTTAACCCCAACAGCGTGTTGACCGCCCGGCTGGCACCCGGACGGTCAATGCGTCATTTAACGTAAACTCTCCGGGCTGACCACCTAGCGGCGGTATCCCTGGGATTATTCTAGCACGGAGGGCTTACTTTGTCAAGCCCTCCACTTTTTTTGTGCTCTTTGCCGTTGCACCGGAAAAGACAACTTCTCCCCCGTTACAACCATAGGTGTAACGGTTTTCTGCCGTTAACATCTGTGATAAAAGGAGAAAGCACATGAACTACACAAAAAACTATCATCTGCCCCAGTGGGAGGAGAATGACCGGGTGCTGCGCTTGGACTTCAACAACGCCATGGCCGCATTGGAGGATGGGCTCCAGGCGAACGCCTCGGCGACAGACCAAGTAAAGCGGATCGCAGAGGCGGCATACTCCTCCGGCAACAAGCCCTATGTTATCGGGCGCTATCCAGGCACAGGCGGGAGTCAGACCATTACGCTGGGCTTCCGGCCTTCGTTCCTCATCATCTCCGGTACAAAATCTACACCTGACGCTAATGGAGCAACCCGTCTCGCATATTTTTTTGGAGCTACATCCGGCGAAAACCTGAACAAAAGCGTACAGTTCACAGATTCGGGGTTTATTGTGACACCGGGGGCCGCCTCCCGCATATATCCTGATCTTGTCAATGGAACCATGACATATGAGTATATCGCATTCAGATAAAAGGGACCCCCCGGCCGAAGCCGGGGGGTCTTTAACGAAATAGCTCAGGGGCTAACAGTGGCGGTGGGTGCAAGATAGATGTTGTCTGTGATGCCAACTTTCGGAGTATACTTGATAGTATACTGAGTACCATCAGTAACGGAAGTACCACTGCTCAGGACAACGTCGGCCCAGGCGTGCTCATGGCCGCTAATTGTTCCGCTGTTTGTAACAACAACAGTGAAGGTAACAGTGTCCCCAACTTTCACGTTCTCATAGTAGATAACATCGCCAGTCTGCTTTGCCCCAGCATTATCATTCAGATCTGCTGTGATGTTAGAAGCGTTGCCGAGTTCAAGGGCAATGTTAACCTCGGACTTGGGGGCGTTCTTGAAGGCAATCTCACCGTAGTTGGTGACCTTTATAGGATCTGTAGTGGTTTTACCATCCTTAACCGTAACATTCACCTTCATCGTATCGTTCCCGGTATCCACGCTGTTGCTCCCCCAGGCGGCATAGAACTCGCCGACCCTGTTGGTCTCCAAATAAATGGAGGTGCCGTCAGGAATCGCATATACCGCGCCATCGGCGGGGGGTCCGTCATATGTGCCTTTCAGCTGCTCATTGGTCTGAGCGTTATAGACGGTAATCGCAGAAGCGTTGGAGGGAATCCTAAGATCCCACTTAGTGATGCTCGCGTCAGCATACTCGTACACGGCCTTCGTCCCATCCTCAGCAACAACAGTAATGGTAAACGCAAGTACGTTCTCCATGCTCTGAGAATAGTTCTTCGGATCAATCGTACCCTGTCCATTCACGAAGGTGTAAGTAACGGTCGCATTGGGGTCATTCGCGGTAACAACCTCGATGAACTCGTTGATGCTCATCGTCTTTACATCCAGGGTGACTGTATTGTCGGCGGCTACAGTAATGTAATCCGCAACATCAGGGCTCAGGGTCGCATCGTCGCTGGCCGCGCTCTGCTCCAGGTAATAGGTGTAGAAATTGCCGTTGTCGCCATAGACCGTCAGCGTGTAGCTCTTGTCAGCATCTTTGCTGGGCTGAACATCTTCGATCTTGCTGGCACCTCCGCTGATACCCACACCGCTTGCGTTTGTCACCGCAATATTGATCTCCTCATCAGCCTCGTCGGCATCGGTCCAGGAGACGATGAAGGGAGCAACGCTGGTGGTATTGGCGGGAACGGTCTTGCCATAGAAGGTCACAACGGGAGCGCCGGCAACCTCAGCGTTGCCCTCGCCGCTCTGCTCGGCCATGATAGCATCATGCAGCTTCTCCAGCCAGCTGGGGGAGTCCCAGTCGTGCTTGTGCTCGTCGGCCTTGTCGGAGACAACGACCATGAAGTAGACGACCTTGCTGTCGTCGGCCTTCTCGACCCAGATGACCTCATCGCCAACGCGCAGATCGCCGTTGTCCTTCTCGGACACCCGCAGGCCGTCGACAGCCTCGCTGCCGTCAATGGCGTACACGGCGTTGCGATCGTCGGGCAGGTAGGCGCGGCCAGTCTCGTGGGCGGGAGAGTTCTTCAGCTCGACATCAATGTAGCCGCCGCGGCTGCTGACCTTGTCCACACGGGTGACAACGCCGGCCTTGATGCCGTACTTGGCGAAGTCTTTCTTGATCATGTCGATATCGTCGGCAACCAGCTCATCGCCATCCTTCTCGGCGTCGAGGAGCATGTAGAAGCCGTACTCGATATCCTGCCAGCGGGTACCCCACTCACGGCCGCCGGGGATGACGTGGGCGTTGACGCCCTCGTACTTGGTGGTCAGAGTGTCGAGGAACTTCACGCGCTGGCTGGTCTGCTGATAGTTGTCGAACACCAGGGAGATGTTGTCCACATCGCCGTTCCAGCCGTTGACCTCGATGACGATGACGTCGGCAACCCAGTAGTCGTGCTCGCTGTTGTCGGCCTCGGTGTTCTCGGCCACAGCGTAGACAGCCTCAATGAGCTCGGCGTCGATCTTCTTCACGTTGTCGTAGTCGGTGAAGTAGTCGATCTTGTTGTCCTTGCGGTTGACAATGTAGTACTCGGTGTCGTGAACAGCGTTGACGTAGCTGGTGGCACTGTCGCGGTACTGACCATCAGCAGCATGGACAACATCGGGAGCGGTACGCTCATCAGCGATGTCATAGTGGCGCTGATCGGCGCTGATGCCCTCCCAGCAGTTCAGCTCGATGTAGTTGTACTTGTAGACAGCGAAATCGGCGGGAATGTCGGAATCGCTGGAGATAGTGATAGTACGGTCATTCTCTACACTGGTCTCGAACTTGTTGCGCCAATCCTCAGCGTTGTAGCGGTTCTTATAGTCGACCTCGTCGTTGGTGGTATCATAGCCGTAGTACAGGCGCTCGTTGTTCTTCTTGTCGCGGGCGTACTCGGCGGCGGTGGTGATGCGCACGCCCTCGTCAGTCTGGACGTAGCGGGCAATGTTGGTGGAGACGTTCTCGAAGATGCGGTCAACGCTGGCGGGATGATCGCTCAGAGCCATGTTGTTGACGGCGGGTTGGAGAACGACACGATCACGGGTGTCCTCCTTGTCGTCGTGGGTCTTGTAAGCGTTCTTCCAATCACCAGTGAAGTGGCCGAAGAGGTCTGTCCAGTTCTCATAGTTGGTATAAGGCAGAACGAAGTCGTTGTCCTTGCTGTTGAGAACGTCAAACTCCTCGGTCTTGGCCTCGCCGGCGGTAACCTCGGCGATCAGATCCTTGTTCTTCACATACTGGCTGTTGTTGAAGCGGTCATAGTAGAGCTCGGTGAGGAGCGCGTACTTGGTGCCGGCAGCCAGCTCGTAGGCGCGGATGT